>JALOTR010000042.1 GCA_025457805.1 Akkermansiaceae bacterium
CCATCGGCGATACCGCGTCGCTCTACACCGTCACCGGCAGCGCCGCGTCCGGCCTCACCCTCAGCTTCGACCGTGAGGAAGACTCCATCGGCGTCGCCACCCTATCTGTCGAATACGGCACCACCCTCGCCACCTGGCCGGGCTCCGCCACCATCGGGGCCACCTCTTCCGGCCCGGATGGAAACGGCGTCGTAGTCACCGTCAACGCCGTCCCGAATCCCGACGAAGTCACCGTCAACATCCCGGCCTCCAACTCCGCCAGCGGAAAACTTTTCGCCCGCTTGAAAGCCACGCGGCCATGAAAGTCTTCTGGATCTGCCTCTGCCTCATCCATTTCACTGCTTGTTTCACCCTTGCATCCGGATCCCCGCGCCTGAACCTGCTCTTCGTTCTAACCGAAGATCAGGGTGCGCATGCCGCTTACCTCGGCACGCCCGGCATCAAGACTCCGGCCATTGATGGCCTCGCCTCCACCGGCGTCGTCTTCCCCCATGCCTTCGTCGCCTACCCTGTTTGCTCCGCCTCCAAGGCCTCCATCTACACCGGCCTCCACAATCACAGCAACGGTATCCTCAACAACACCCTCAACCATCACCGCCATCCCGACAAGGTCACCGCAGCCGAAAAGAATCATCCTCTCTATCAGAAAAACCGCATCCACGCCGAGATCCCCACGCTCATCGAGATCCTGAAAAATGCCGGCTATCACCAGGGAGTCAGCCACAAGCTGCATGTGATTCCGGTAGAGAAATTCCCCTATGATGAATTCCTCAAAGGCAATGGCAAAGCCGTCACCTCCGGTTTCATCTCCCGCGCCAAAGCCGCCGGAAAACCATGGCATTTGTTTTGCAACGTGCCCGATTCACACCGGCCCTACCCTAACAGCGACAATCAGGCCATCCGCGTGAAACCCGACGAAGTACGGCTTCCACCGTACTTGCCGGACACGCCCGTCGTCCGCAAGGACTGGGCCGAATACCTCGCGGGCATCGAAGAGGTGGACGCCCACGTCCAAGGCATCCTCGAAGCGCTCCGGGAAAGCGGCGAGGCGGACCGCACCATCGTCGTCTTCCTCGGCGATCACGGCCCCACCTTTGCCCGCGGCAAGATGACCCTCTACGACGGCGGACTCCGCACCCCGCTCATCATCCGCACTCCCGATGCCAAGCCCGGCCGCCGCGATGACATCCTCGTATCAACTGTCGATCTCGCCCCCACCTTGCTCGATCTGTTAGAACTTCCGCCGCTCCCCCAATCCCACGGCCACTCCCTCGCCGCCGTGCTCCGCGATCCCGCCGCGCCCTCGCCGCGCGAGTTCGTATTTGCCCAGATCTCCAACCGCGGCCCGCTCCCCAACGACGGCATCCAGGAACGCTCCATCCAGGACAAACGCTGGAAACTCATCCAACGCTGGAACACCGCCGCCAAGTGGCGGCAAGTCAATGCAGACATCATCCAGCGCAAACCCTGGGGCAACCGCACCTATCAGGAAACCATTCAAAACAAAGACCGCTTCCCCGAGGCCTTCCGCATCCTTGCCGAACAGTTTCCCCAAACACTCAAAGGAAGCGTGCCCGAAATCGAACTCTTCGACCTCAGCAACGATCCCTTCGAAATGAAAAACCTCGCCACGGATCCCTCTCACGCCGACCAACTCGAACGCCTCAAGTCCGCATTGCTGGCCTGGCGGAAACAAACCCGCGATTCATCCACGATTGACCCATAGCAAAGTCAGGCTGCCATCACCCATGGCTACGCCGCCCTCCCCGGCACCACGAACCTTACGGATCTCACGACTCCTCAATCCCTTCCTATCCCTTACTATCGGGAATCCTCTCAACCGATCAGTGAGTTGAAAGGTTTACATAATACTCTCACTTTCCGTGCATTTTGTGCATTGCCCATTTTCCCGTCTTGAATCGTGCTCTGAACACTGCCGAAAACTTCATGCCTTCTCACAAATCCGCGTCCATCCGAGTCCATCTGCGGTTCATTTTCTCTTTGTCGCCCCTCTTGGAATCTTCCTCTTGTGTCTTCAAGTCTTGCGTCTTGCGTCTCGACCCACGACATTAGCCACCGGGTCGTCACCACCGATTGCAACCTCGCCGCCGTCGCCATCATCTTTGCATCATCTTCGGTGGCGCATGCTTCACCCGCCAATCCGGCACTGATACAGTGGAGTCGCAGTGGAAGTTTGCCCGTGTTGGTTTTGAAAGTCCCTTCACAAAGTCCCCATGAGAATCCTGCTCGTCGAAGATTCCAAGCGACTGCGCGAAACCGTGGCCAAAGTCATGAGACGCTCGGGTTACAGGGTTGACGAAAGTGGCGACGGTGAGGAGGCGCTGTGGAAAGCGCGTGAAAATGCCTATGATGCCATCATCCTCGACATCATGCTCCCCGGCCGGAACGGCCTGGAGATACTCGAAACACTGCGCCAGGAGCGGTGCGTGGTGCCGGTCCTCTTGTTGACAGCACGGGATACCGTCGGGGACCGGGTGCAGGGCTTGCGGCAGGGTGCCGACGATTACCTGTGCAAGCCATTTGCGTTGGAGGAGTTGCTGGCCCGCGTCGAGGTGCTGTGCCGCCGGGGCTACGGGCAGCGTGTCCCATTGATTTATATCGGGGATTTGGAAGTTGATACGGTCGCCCGGAGAGCGGTCCGCGCCGGACACTCACTCGACTTGACGGCACGCGAATTTTCCCTGCTCGAACTGCTGGCTCTCAACCCGGGTGCGGTCCTGTCCCGAACACGCATCGAGGAACACATCTACGACGATTGGGTTTCCCCCATGAGCAACGTGGTGGATTCGACGGTTTACGCGCTTCGGAAAAAACTCGCCGTGACCCCGGAACTTCCGCAGCTCATTCATACCCGCCGCAGGCAGGGATACATCCTCGAGGAACGAAGCAAATGAAGTCGATCCGCCGCCGCTTGATCCTGTGGCTGCTGCCGGGCTTTGCCATGCTCTGGCTGGCAGGAGGGACGGCTGTCTATTTTCTGTTCCAAGCTTCGGAGTTCGCACGGATCGACAACGAGATCGAGGATCTCGAACGCTCGGTGCGTTTGCTCACGGCGGCGGAGACCGCCAAGGAACATCCCGGCACGGGCTACGGCCCCAGGCTAAGGCGGGTGCGCCTCCCGGAATTCGACGAGCCGGGGAGTGGCTTTTATTATGCGGTCTTCACCGAAACCGGGGAACCGCTACAACAATCTCCATCGCTGGATGGACGAAACCTTCCCGCAGCGAAACCCGATGGGGGAGCATCAAACATCCGCCTCGAAGACGGAGAACATGTAAGGATGAAAGCAGCACCGCTGGGCGATGGCCGGCGCGGAGGAGGCCGGGCGCGCGCGGGTGGTAAAACGCAATCCGGCATCGCGGTGGTGGCCGTCAGTCTGGAGGAAGTCCGGAAATCGCTTGCCACGCTCGTCGTCGGAATGGTGATCACAGGGGGAATCGGCTCGGCAGCCTGTGCCCTGCTCATCGGCCTGGCCCTGCGCGACGGTTTGAAACCACTCAGAGTGCTGGGCCGCGAGGTTGCCCGAATCACCCCGCAGTCGCTCTCCTCCCGATGCAGTACCGATGGACTCCCGCGCGAAATCGAACCGGTGGTCAGTCTGCTCAACCAACTGCTCGACCGGTTCGAGGAGGGCTTTCACCGCGAGCGAAGATTCAGTGCCGACCTAGCGCACGAACTCCGCACCCCGCTCGCGGAATCACGTAGCCTCATCGAGATGGGATTGCGCTATCCGGATGAAATGAACGCAAGTCAGCAGCAGGAAATCCTGCTCGCATCGGCGCGGATGGAGCGGATTGTCAATGCCATGCTGCAACTGGCGCGCTGCGAAGCCACCGCGGCAAGGGACGACGAAGTCATCGGGCTGAGGCACCTGGTGGAGGCATCCTGGAACCCATGCCGAGTAGTGGCAGAAGAACGCGGGATCCATCTGCACATCGATTTGCCACCGGACGGAACCGTTCGCGGCAGCGCGGATTTATGGTCACTGCTGGTCGGCAATCTCCTGGCAAATGCCAGCGTTTACGCGCCAGAGAAATCATCGGTTTCTGTCTCGGGAAACAACGAGATCCTGCTCCGCATCGTCAATCCGGCACCGGACATCCGGCAGGAGGACCTGGACCGGATGTTCGACCGCTTCTGGCGGGCTGATCAGGTCCGTTCCGGTGATCAGCACAGCGGCCTTGGCCTCCCCATCGCCCGTGCCTGCGCGGATGCCATGGGTTTGTCGCTCACCGCATCGCTCGAGGCAAGTGAGGGTTTGGCAGCGCCAATGCTGTCGTTTTGCATCAGGAGATGAGTGCCCCGGTTGTATGCAGATGAAAAATTCGTCGCACATCACCTTGCCATCATCTTGGGATGTTATCTTGAGCTCGCCAATCAGGCGGAACCCATAACCATAAAGAACCAAGAACCATGAAAACTATCGCAATCGGAATCGTTGCCATGCTGGGCCTCACAGGAGCACTGCATGCGAAAAAAGGAGAACGCAAGGGCGGCGACGGCCAGTTGTTTGCCAAGCTGGACGCCAATGGCGACGGCGTGGTCAGCAAACAGGAATGGCTGAACGGACCTGCCAAAAAAATCAAACCCGAAGGCAAGGCCGATGCTCGGTTTGCAAAACTCGACAAGGATGGCGACGGCGCGCTCGACAAAAACGAGTGGAGCGCCGTGCGGCCGGGCAAAGGCAAACCCAATCGCGGGCAGGAAGGCGCGCAGGGACGGAACGGCGCCGGCAAACGCGGCGCCGGCGGGCGTCGATAACTCACATCCGATCCTCGGAATCCCCTCGCATCGGGAATCTCAGGCACCGCTCCCGATGGAGCGGTGTCCTGCTTTTCAGGAATGGCCGCTTGCCGTTTCCACCATCCGCCTTGTGCGGAAACGGCACCGCTCCAAAGCTGACCTCCGAATGAACAAGCACAGGCACCTGATTCAGTAAACTCACCCACCTCACCACATCCCCGAGCGCCTGCAGTCATCTTCCCGCTCGTCCATCCAAGCGGAGAGCAATGAGGAAACAGTCCGGCTTCCACGCCTTCGTCACCCCAAAAACATGAAAGCCTTTATCATCGCGTGGATCCTCGCCGCGTCCCCCGCCTGCTTCGCGGCGTCGAATTCCCGCCCCAACATCGTCGTCATCTACACCGACGATCAAGGCTACGCGGACATCGCCATCCAAGGTCAGGAAAAGGACCTCCACACTCCCAATCTCGACCGCCTTGCCCGCGAGGGAGCCCGCTGCACCGCCGGTTATTCCACCGCACCACAGTGCTCACCGGCACGCGTCGGCCTGCTCAGTGGAAGATATCAACAACGGCTTGGAATCGATACCATCCCCGATCTCCCGCTCGACACCTCGGTCCCGCTCATTTCCAACATGCTCAAGCCCGCAGGCTACACCTCATGCATGGTCGGCAAATGGCACCTGGAACCCAATCCAGTTTGTCGGAAATGGATCGCCGAGCACCTACCCCACCTTGCGGACAAACGCGGTCGCGTGCCCATCCCGTTTGCAAAACAAATCCCCTACCTGCCCGGCGCACGCGGATTCGACCGCTTCTTCTGCGGGGAAATGAACCGCGCCTACGCCAATTTCACCCGCAGCGGCGATCCCATCGACGCCACCCACATCGACGAAAAGGGCTTTCGCGTGGACATCCAAACCGACGCCGCCGTTTCCTTCATCCGCAAGCACGAGGGCGGACCATTCTTCCTCTATCTGTCATACTACGCCCCGCACACGCCGCTGGCATTGCCGGAACCTTACGCCTCCCACTTCACAGCCGACATGCCGCTGCGCCGCCGTGCCGCCCTCGCCATGATCCACGCCATCGATCATGGAGTCGGCCGCATCCTCGCCGAACTTGAATCCCGAGGTCTTGCCGACAACACCCTCATCTTCTTTTCCAGCGACAATGGCGCTCCCCTTCACCAACGCCGCGATACACCTCTCGACAAGGACATGGGTGGCTGGGACGGGTCGCTCAACACCCCATGGGTCGGGGAAAAAGGCATGCTATCGGAAGGAGGCATCCGCGTCCCATTCCTCGTCAAGTGGCCTGGTGTCATTCCTCCTGGCACCATTTACGAACACCCGGTTTCCCAACTCGACATCGCCACCACCTCGGTCGCAGCCGCCGGACTCAAACCCGCCGCCAACCTTGATGGCATCGACCTCAAACCATTCCTATCTTCGCCATCTGCCCCGCCACCCACCCGCGCCCTCCACTGGCGTTTCTGGAACCAGATCGCCATCCGCTCAGGCAATTGGAAATACCTCTGCGTAAACGCCGACAAGGAACTCCTCTTTGACCTCAAGAGCGATCTCCATGAGAATGCCAACCTGATTGCCGATCACCCTGAGAAAGCCGCCGAACTTCGCAAACTGTCCCACGAGTGGGCAGCAGAACTCACCCCTCCGGGTCCGCCAAAAGGGAAAACCGATCCTCAAGAGAAAAACTGGTATCAACGTTACTTCAAAATCGAACTCTAGCCCATCACAATGCCCTGAGCGGTAAACCTGCGGATGAGGGAACATCCTTGTGTGAGTGGGAAGTCACATCAGATTTCCCGAGACGCCCCAACCCGGTCGCGCCATGCCATCACCAGCCAAGAAATCAGCATCCGCCGGATTCCGGGAGGAACCAAGTCAGGAGAATTTCCTGAATGAATACACGCCTGCTCACCGCAGGCTACTGGGATACCTCATCTCCATCCTCGGCAACCGCCACGATGCCGAGGACGTGCTGCAACGCGCCAGCATCACCATGTGGCAGAAGTTCGACCAGTTCGAGCCCGGAACCTGCTTCTTCGCCTGGGCCTCCACGATATGTTTTTACTCCGCCCGGAATTTCCAACGCCTCGCTTGCAATACCCGGCTGCGCTTCGATGACGACTTGATCGCTCTCATTGCCGATGAACGTGTCGCCCAACAAAACGATGATGAACCACGCCGCGAAGCCCTCACCACCTGCATGGCTTCCCTCAGCGAATCCAACCGTGCCCTGCTCACCGCGGTTTACCTCGACAACGCTGACATCCGCGAACTCGCATGCCAGGCTGGCCGCGCTCCCCAAACTTTCTATAACCGCCTCAACACCCTGCGCCGACAGTTGGCGCACTGCGTGGATGAAAAACTGACCTGTCACCCAAGCACATGAACATACCGGATTACGAAAAAAGATGGTTCAAGTGGTTTGGTGAAATGGCCAACGGAACCATCACCCCACAGGACTTTGCCCAACTCCAGCAGGCACTCCGCGAAAGCCCCGAATGCCGCCGTCTCTGGAATCTCCACTGCGATCTGGAAATCGATATCGCGGACGCACTCGCCGCCTCGTCTCCCGCGAACACCATTGAATTTCCGGTTTCTGCTTCGCCTGTTCCCGCGGCCACAAAAAGACAACGGAACTACCGCTGGTGGCTTGCTGCCGCAGCCGCTATTTCCATCGGAGTTTTCGCGATTTTCTCCCTTCCCGAACGCTCGAAGGAAACTGTCGTCCACATCATCGAGAACCGCGAGGCCACCCAGCCCAGCGGTACCTTGTCGTGGGGAAATGGCGACGAAGTTTCGATCCGCACACTCGAACTCCAAAGCGGCGACCTCCGCTTCTCCACCCATCCGGGCATCGACATCACCGCCACCTCTCCCGTGTCGCTGGAAATCATCAACCCGATGCATATCCGCGTGCACTCCGGCAAAGTCACCGCCGAAGCGACCCCGGGCTTTGTCATCGAAACCGCACATGCCCGCCTGGTCGATCTTGGGACCCAGTTCGGCGTTGAAGTGGATCCCGCCGCGGAAACCCGCCTCGTCGTTTTCGATGGCGAAGTGGAAGTGCACAAA
The DNA here is from genome assembly GCA_025457805.1 of Akkermansiaceae bacterium. Classification (GTDB taxonomy): domain Bacteria; phylum Verrucomicrobiota; class Verrucomicrobiia; order Verrucomicrobiales; family Akkermansiaceae; genus Luteolibacter. The sequence continues at coordinate 7,868 of JALOTR010000042.1, forward strand.
CCCTCGGCCAGATCCAACCAACCGCTGGCAACCGTGACGGAAGGTCGTGCCATCACCATCGGCGGCAGCGGCCTCCTGCTGCCGATTTCCCACGTCATCACCGGCCCCTTGGTGGATGGTTGGGAAATCTCCAGCGAACCCCGGCAGGACTCCATCATCAGTGCCGTTTCCGACAACGTCCCGGAAACCATCAATCAACGATTTTATCCTGTCTTCCCGGCCGGGCTCGACGAAGGCGTTCGCGCCTTCCCCTACCAACGGGACACTCCCCGCTGGTGGGGCACCAGGACCGGTGGCTTTCCCGAGTTTCTCAAAGGCGCGGACTTCGTGCAGACCCTTCAGCGCGAACTCAACAATCCCAACCTTGAAATCACCCTCAAGCTCGACCAAGCCTGCGACCTTTTCGTCTTCCATGAGTCCGAAACCCAGGCGCCCGACTGGCTGCTTCGCGATTTCAAAATCACCGATACCCAACTGGTTCTCAGCCCCGAGCCTCCACCGTCCGTCCTTCCAGGCGACCGCTCGCTGCAGCGCCTCCGGATCTACCATGTGTGGACCCGGCGCATCGATGCCCCGGGCCTCGTCACACTCGGCTCAATCCACCGCGAAACCCTGACATCCCCCCCACACTATATGTATGGCATCGCCGCCAAGGCGCTCCGTAGCGCGGTCAACTGATTGAATTTCCGTGATGCTCAAAAACCTATTCCTCGCCGCCCTGATGGTCGGCTCCTGTCTCGCCGCACCCAAGAAGAACGTCCTGTTCCTCATGGCGGACGATTTCAACCACTGGCTGCCATCCATCGGTTATTACCCGCACGCCAAGGTTCCGAATCTTGAGCGCCTCGCATCGTCGGGCGTGCTCTTCACCCGCGCCTACTCGCCTTCTCCGGTCTGCAACCCCAGCCGCAATGCACTCTGGTCCGGCAAACGCCCGGCCACCACCGGCATCACGACCAATCAGGGCGGCTACATCCGGGACATCAAGGGCTTCGAGAAGACGGTGACAATGAACCAGTTCTTCATATCTAACAACTACCACACTCTCGCCGCTGGAAAACTCTATCACCCGGCACGCATGGGCTCCCTTCAGTCAGATCCCTCCAATTGGTCCGAACTTTACAAAGGCCCCACGGGTGCCAAAGGAGGCCCTTTTTTTCGCTACAAAACCGACGAATCCACCGTCATCTTCTCCGCCGGAGATATCGACCCCGAGACCTGCGACGATACCATTATGGCCCGCCACATCGCCAATTGGATCGCATCGCGTCCTGCGGGAGACACACCGTTTTTCATCGGTTGCGGATTCTTCCGCCCCCACCTCCCGTGGAACTGCCCGAAACGTTTCTACGACCTCTATGATCCCGAAACACTCGACATCCCCGCAGGTTACAAGGAAGGCGATCTCGACGACGTCCAATCAACAGGCAACGAACAAGGAACCCACGCCCGCATCGTCAAGGACGGGAAATGGAAGGAAGCCATTCGCGCCTACCTCGCCAATCTATCCTATGCCGATTACAACGTGGGGATCGTGTTGGACGCCCTCGCCAAGTCCCCGCACAAAGATAACAGCATCATCGTCTTCTGTGGCGATCACGGCTGGCACCTCGGCGAAAAAGACCGCTGGTCCAAACATGCTGTCTTCGATCAGGCCAACCGCACCACTTTCATCATCCACGATCCATCCGCCAAAGGAAATGGCGGCAAATGCTCTTGGCCGGTCACCCTTCAGGACATCTATCCCACTCTCATCGAACTTTGCGGCCTGCCTGAAAACCCCGCCGTTGAAGGCACATCGCTCAAAGCCCTCCTCGACTCACCCGATCTTGCCGATTGGCCCCACCCCGCCCTCATCACCTACAATCAAACCCACTCTATCAAAACCCGGGAGTGGACCCTGATCGACGATGGCGACCGCAGCCAACTCTACCACGCCGCCAAAGACCCTCACGAGTGGCACAACCTCTACGGAAAACCCGAATACGCGAAAATCACATCGGAACTTCGGGACAAACTCAAAGTCCTGCCACCCGTCGTAAAATCCGGTCAGAAAGGTAACAATAAGCGCAAACGTGACAACAACTGAGACCCTATGAACATTCGCCACCTTGGTCTTCAGCTCATCCTTCTCGCCACCCTCCACGCCAAACCGCTCGTCTGGATTTATACCGACATGAGCGACAGCACGATCAAGGGCGGAAACAAGGAGGGCACCCTAAACGACCCGGACGACATCTCCGCCATGGCCGCATACTTGCTCATGGCAAACGAATTCCAAACCCTCGGAATCGTCGTCGCCAGCACCCACCGCCCCGAGCACGCGAAAACTCCCGATCAAGCCGAATGGGCCACGCGCTATTTCGGCGGAGCTTATGCCGCAGACCGACCCTGAAAAGAGCTATCAGGACCTTGGAAAACACAGCACCGTCCAAGCCCTCCTCGATGCCGCACGGAAAACCGAGTCTCCCATCCATGTCCTCTGCTGGGGTTCCCTCACTGAGCCCGCCATCCTCGTCCGCCACGGCCTTGAAAGCGATGATAAAGACATCCTCAAGCGCCTCGTCTTCATCGCCCATTGGACCGACTCCCCGCTGAATCAAGGCACTCCG
>JALOTR010000668.1 GCA_025457805.1 Akkermansiaceae bacterium
CGCCCGAGCAGCGTGAGCGGATTTACAATCTGATTTACATTCTTTCCATGCAGCGAAGCCCAATCAAAGAAAGCGAACAAGACACGCGCGGCAACCGAAGATAGCGTATTCTTGAGTTCGGGCTTCCATTCCCGCCGCGGATTGCCTATCCATTCTGCAAGAAATGAAGACACCATGACTCTACGAAAGCCGGTTTTCACAGTTCTATCATTGCTCGTAGCGTTGGTTTTTGCGCTAGGTTCACGGCCATTCCTGATTCATTCGTTCGATCAGCAGTTGGCGGAGGCCAACCTCAATTCGGCGGATGCAATTGAAGATTCCGGGCGGATGGCTGGCTTTGCATTGATTGCCGGACAGGTCATTCTAGGAGGCATCGGTGCTGCAGTTGGCACAGTCCTTGCCGGAATAGGATTTTGGCGCGGAGAGAGATGGCGGGCATTTCGTTGGTGTTCACTTCTTCTGAACCTGGTAGCAGCGGGTTTTGTTGGTGCCGCTGTAATCCCTTCATGGTTGGCACAGCAACGGAGGGCAGAGAAAAACGAGCCGAACATGTCGTGGGTGGCAAAGGCGGACAAGTTCCCTCGCTCATTTCGCTCTATGAATATTGCTCCGCCGTGCCACCACATTTAACGTTGCTGAAGAACATGAAACGCCGTTGGACCAAGCTGGCAGTTGTCGCATCGGTTACCGTTGCTACGACAACTGCGTGCCTACTCGCATGGTTTGTCTGGCCGACTTCGGGGACGCTCGTGGGACAGGCGGCACGTAGTGATATACCAGGTATCAAGCGATCTCTGTTGTTCGGCGCAGACATCAATGGTTATAGCAGGTGGGGCTGGCACCGGGAGAACAAGGGTGATACGCCCCTTGCATCCGCAGTGCAATATGGCAATCTTGACACTGTTGGATTCCTGCTCACTCGCGGTGCCGATCCGAATCAACGCGATGGCAGTGGAATGCCACCCATATGTTGGGCTGCAATTCAAGGCCGATTGGACGTCTCCAAAGCTCTCGTCGAGGGTGGTGCAAAGCCAGGCCTGCCAGACGTTGACCATTACGGCAAGCCAGAGAAGACAGCACTTGATTACGCCCGGACAGAAGGGCACAATGATCTTGCTGCTTACCTACTCAGCGAACAAGACGCTCGTGGCAACGGGCGATGACGTCCTTCTTGGAATCGGAGCTTGATGTCGCCGGGACCACCACTCATCGCTGGGCAGAAAACTGGAATTTTACGCACTGGCGGTCTCAGAACGATTCGGCCTGTCCTTCGTATCCTTGGCGAAGATGGATGAAGGTCCACCATCGAATCGCGGTGGGGATCGACGAACGACGTGGGGCAAGATCGAGCCGACAAAGCCAAGTGAGCCGGGTCAAGCAAAGCGATCTCCGCAATCTGAGATTGAAGACTGTCGATTGGATGGAGCGACTGTCCGAAGTCTCCCTCTCTGGATTCCCCGGCTTGCCATCGGCACCTGGGGCTGGCAGGTTTCCGTCCTGCCCGGCGGTCCAGCCTGTAAGCCCCTCCGGAATGCAGACGTAGAATCACCCCGATGAACCGACGCTCCTTTCTCATGAATACCGGAAAAACCGCAGCCATCACCGCCGCCGCCGCATCCCTTGCCACCCGTCTCGGCGCAGCCGATGCAGCAGCGCCCGGCACCCGCATCAATCACTCCGTTTGCAAATGGTGCTACAACTCCATCCCGCTGGAAGACCTTTGCGTGGCCGGCAAGGAATTCGGCCTCAAGTCCATCGAGCTTCTCATGCCCGAGGATTTCGCCGTTCTGAAAAAGCATGACATGACCTGCGCCATGGTTTCCTTCCCCGGCGGCACCACCCCGTCCGGCGTCAAGGTAGGCGGCATCGAGCGCGCCTTCAACCGCACCGAGCACCATGACACCCTCGTGACGGCCTACGAGGTGCACCTGAAGGCCTCTGCCGAGGTAGGTGCCAAACAAGTCATCTGCTTTTCCGGCAATCGCGATGGCATGTCCGATGAGCAGGGCCTCGAAAACTGCGCCGCCGGCATCAAGCGCCTCATCCCCCTCGCCGAGAAACTTGGCATCACCCTCGTCATGGAACTCCTCAATTCCAAGGTGAATCACAAGGACTACCAGTGCGACCACTCCGCCTGGGGCGTGGAGCTTTGCAAGAAGATCGGCAGTGAGAACTTCAAGCTGCTCTATGATATCTATCACATGCAGATCATGGAGGGCGACGTCATTGCCACGATCAAGGAAAACCACAGCTACTTCTCCCATTACCACACCGGCGGCGTTCCCGGTCGCAATGAGATCGACGAAACGCAGGAGTTATACTATCCCGCCATCATGCGCGCCATCGCCGACACCGGCTACAAAGGCTTCGTGGGCCAGGAGTTCATTCCCAAGCGACCGGACAAAATCGCCAGCCTCAAACAGGGCGTGCAGATTTGCAGCGTTTGATTCGAGACGGAAGAAGGAAGACGGAAGACGGAGATCTGACATTTGAAATTTGAAATTTGAAACCTGTCCTTCGTGGCCCAGAGGCGAGGAAGGATCATCCCCATTCTGGTGTCGGATTCATCTTCAGTTTCTACGGCTTCTTCGATTGATTGGGCACGGCGTGTCAATCGGGCTTGGATCGTCCGGGCGCGGCTGGGAGATAACGCGGCCGCTTGGCTGGATTATCTTGAGGCCCGCAAGGACCCGCGGCTTGAAGCTTGCT
>JALOTR010000669.1 GCA_025457805.1 Akkermansiaceae bacterium
GGTTTCACCACGTGGCAAAAACCCTTTCTCACCGACTCCGGGGGCTTTCAGGTGTGGTCGCTCGCCAAGCTGCGAAAAATCACGGAAGAGGGCGTGCGTTTCAACAATCACCTCGATGGTTCGAAAATGCTGCTCACCCCGGAGTTGAGCATGGAAATCCAGGCCTCGCTGGGATCGGACATCGCCATGCTCTTCGACGAGTGCCCGCCCTACCCTTGCGACGAAGCCTACGCGGCCAAGTCACTCGCGCTGACCACCCGCTGGGCGCGGCGTTGCAAGGACTGGGTGACTGCCAACGAGCCGAAGTCGGGTGAGGGCAGGCAATTGCATTTCGGCATCGTCCAAGGCTCGATCTATGCCGCGCTGCGCGAGCAATCGGCGCGGGAGCTCGTGGAACTGGGCTTCGATGGCTACGCGATCGGCGGCGTTTCGGTGGGCGAGCCGGAACACGAGATGTTCCGTGCCATCGAGAATGCGGTGCCATTTTTGCCCGAGGACAAGCCGCGCTACGCGATGGGTCTGGGCACGCCACCCCAGATTCTGGAAATGATCGCCCGCGGGGTGGACATGTTCGATTGCGTGATGCCCACCCGGGTAGCGCGCCACGGGGTGGCCTTCACGCTGGATGGACCGCTCCATAACAAGAACCTGATCCACGCCAAGGACCCTCGGCCGATCTGCGAAAGTGCCCATCCCCACGTGTCCGGATTCTCCCGCGCCTACCTCCGCCACCTGTTCCGGGCGGGGGAAATCCTCGCTTTGCGGTTGCTTTCCTTCCACAATCTGCATTTCTACCTGCGCCTCGTCGCCGGGGCGCGGGAGTCAATCGCCGCAGGGAACTTCCCTGAATACAAAGACTCCTTCATCCGACGCTATACCCGACAAGAAACTCCATGACACAGATTCCCTTCCTTTTCGCCACATCCCTGCTTGCCGAAACCCCGCCGCCGCCACCGGGTGGATTGCTTGGTAGTCCGTTCGTGATGATGGGCCTGATGGTGGTGATGTTCTATTTCCTCCTCATCCGCCCGCAGCAGCGCCAGCGCAAGGAGCAGGCCGCGCGGATCGCAGCGCTTCAGAATGGCGACAAGGTGGTGACCAGTGCCGGCATCCACGGTCTTGTGCACAATGTCCGGGACCACACGGTCATGGTCAAGGTGGCCGAGGGCACCATGATCGAGTTCGACAAGCTTGCGATCACCGCCGTCCACAAGAAGGACACTGCTTCCAAGTAATCCAACAAGCTGGAAATTACCGAGTTTTCCACTGCATCCCTTCCACTGATTTCCCACACCCGCCATGCTTGCCGCCATCGCTTTCCTTGAAGATCCACTGGTCGTTTTCGCGACTGGAATGATTCTGCTGGTTCTGTTTTTCTGGTATTTCGCCACGGAGATCGAGCGGCGGAAGCGCAATGTCGGCACCGTGCTGTTGATCGGCGTTTGCGCGCTCTGCGTGCTCGCGGCCACCCCCGTCCATGAGCGCCTCAAGGGCGGCATCGACATCATCGGCGGTTCTTCCTTTTCCTTGCGCGTTCAGCAGCGCGAAAGCGAAAATGGCGAGAAAATGCCGATCACCCGCGAGCAGATCGAACAGGCCATCATCGTCATCGAAAAGCGCCTCAACAGCATGGGCACCGCCGAGCCGCTCATTGCCCAGCAGGGAACGGATCGAATTCTCGTCCAAATGCCAGGCGTGGAGCCTGAAGAATCCGCAAGGATCCGCGCAACCTTGGAACAGGTTGCCAAGCTGGAACTCCGCAAAGTCAGCGAGCGCAGCGAAGAGCCCGGCCCGAATGGCAAGACGCTTGCCGACCGGGTCCTCAACGATGGCGAGCTGTCAGTAGGCGAGCGCGCTTACCTCTACACCAGCAAGGATGAAGACGGCCAAGAATTCAAACGCCCCATCCTGCTGAGCCGCCGCTCCGCACTCGGTGGATCGGACATCGCGAACGCCGTCCCCTCCCCGCAGCAGGCGGATGCGGTTTCCATCACTCTGAACAACGAGGGCACGGACAAAATGATTGCCCTCACCAAAAACATGCGCCCCGGAGTGGACCGCATCGCCATCGTGCTCGACGGCGAGGTGATCAGCGCACCGACCGTCAATCAGGTGCCGCTGGGCAAACAATTCATCATCGAGGGTCTGCGCGAACCCGGCGAAGTGCAAACCCTCGCCAACGCCCTGATGAACCCGCTCGAAAACCCCTTGATCGTCGAGCAGGCAAGCGAGGTTTCCCCCACCCTCGGCAAGGCCGTGGTGCAGCAAGGCATTTGGGCCGGCATCATCGGTCTGACCATCACCTGTGTGTTTGTGCTGCTCTATTATCGCATGGCGGGCATCGTCGCGTTGTTCGGCCTCGCCGTGAACGGCATCATCCTCTTCGGCGTGATGGCCATGTTCGGCTTCACCTTCTCGCTTCCCGGCATCGCAGGCATGATCCTCACCATCGGCATGGCCGTGGATGCGAACGTGCTGATCTACGAACGCCTCCGCGAGGAAATGGCCGCCGGCAAGTCGCTCAAGAACGCCATCGCGGCTTCTTATGAAAAGGCATTCACTGCCATTTTCGACTCCAACTTCACCTCGCTGATCACCGCCGTGATTCTCTTCGCCCTCGGAAGCGGCACGATCAAGGGCTTCGCCATCACGCTGACCATCGGCATCGTGGCCTCCATGTTCTCCGCCATCCTGGTGACGCGCG
>JALOTR010000670.1 GCA_025457805.1 Akkermansiaceae bacterium
GATACCAACCCAGCGTGCCATCGCGGTTCGTCACGAGTTCAAGGTGGTCGTTGATTTCCCGGCCCGATTCGAGGACCTGGCTGTCCTGTTCCCGATAGACGCGGGCGAGGTGCTCGGGAAAGAAATCCTCGGCCGTTCTTCCCAGCAGCCGGCGGGGATCTGCCAGCCCTAGACGGGCGGCAAATGCCTGGTTGGCGGCCTGATAGCGACGCTGCGCATCCTTGATGCAAAACACCACATCCGGCAGATGCGCGAAGAGCCGCTCGCAGAAACGCGGCGATGCCACCTGTGATAAAAATCCTTCTCCGGAACCTGCCATATCCGGACGAAGGCATGGCGTCTGACCTTGCGTCGGTCAAGCCGGAGCTTGCACACCCATCCTGCAAACCCGGGGCAGAATGGGACCAATGGAACCTTTTTTGCCGTGATAGAACCGCAAATCGCACTGCGTTTAGACGGCACCTTCATTTCCCCAGCCAACGTCATGAAACCCACACACCTCTTCCTCTCAAGCTCCCTCGCCTTCGTTCTATCCGCCGCCGCTCACGCGGAAGATGCCCTGATGGCCAAGATGCCCGCAGTCTTCGAACGGGCCTCGGTGCAATACAAGGGCATGCTGGAAAAGGTCGAGAGCGACCCGAACCTCCCCCGCACGATCAAGCCGGATGGCTCGGTGCTGACGGTGAAGCCCGAGGACTGGACCAGCGGGTTTTTCCCGGGAAATCTCTGGTTTCTCCACGAATACGACGGCTCGCCAATGTGGAAGGAAAAGGCGCTGGCCTACACGCGCCGCCTCGAAGTGATCCGTCATTTCAAAGGCAACCATGATGGCGGTTTCATGTTGGGATGCAGTTATGGCAATGCCCTGCGCCTCAGTCCCGATGACGAACACCGCGCGGTTCTTCGCGATGCCGCTGCCGCCCTCGCCACTCGTTACCGCCCCTCGCTCGGAATGATCCAATCCTGGGATCACAAACCCTTCACCTGCCCGGTCATCATCGATAACATGATGAACCTCGAATTGCTCACCTGGGCTGCAAAAAATGGCGGGGATTCCAAACTTCGCGACATCGCCATCAGTCACGCGGATCAAACCCTGAAAAACCATTTCCGCCCGGATGGCACGGCCTATCATGTGGTCGATTACGATCCCAAGACCGGCTGGATCCGCGCCATCTATGGCATGCAGGGTGCCGACGTGCGCACCCCATGGGCACGCGGTCAGGCATGGGGACTCTATGGTTATGTCATGATGCACCGCGAGACCGGGAAACCCGAGTATCTCGACAAGGCTGTTTCATTTGCCAAAGTGCTGATGAATCATCCCAATCTTCCCGCTGACAAAGTGCCTTACTGGGACTTCGGTGCAAAGCCCGGCGATGACACTCCCCGCGATGCCTCCGCCGCTGCGGTGATCGCATCGGCCTTGGTCGAGTTGAGTCAGATCGCTCCCGACGGCAAACCGTTCCTCGATTTCGCCCGCGCCCAATTGCTCACTCTTTCCTCACCCGCCTTCCTCGCCGAGCCTGGCACCAACGGCGGATTCATCCTCACTCGCTCCACCGGTCACCTGCCTGCAAAAAGCGAAATCAATGTGCCACTTGTCTATGCGGACTACTATTTCCTCGAAGCCCTCCTCCGCTATCGGGCCATCGTGAAGGGTGAAAAGCGCATTCATTTCGGTCAGGTCAAGTGAGCCCCTTTCCTGGTGGTGTAACTTGTTGGATTGCCATGGGGCCTCGTAAGAGGCAGATAGATTCAACACCGCCATGGAAAACCCACCCACACCCTCGTCGTTACCTCATACCGCCACATCCATCAGCCGCCGGAAATTCCTCACCACCACTGCGGGTGCAGGCGTCATGATCGCCGGAACGGCTGCCGCCCAAACCGCAGGCGTCAAAGAGCGCAAGCGCTATGCCATCGTCGGCGTTGGTTCCCGCTCGGGCATGTATCGCGATGCCATCCTGAAATCCTATGCCGACCACTGCGAACTCGTCAGTTTCTGCGACAATAACGAAGGACGCCTCAAACTCGCCCAACTCAAGGCCCGCAAAGCTGCCGGAGTGGAAATTCCGATTTTCCTCGATCGCGACTTCGATCGCATGATCGCCGAAACCAAACCCGCGGTGGTCATCGTCACCAGCAAGGACTCGACGCATGATCAATATATCATTCGCGCCATGGAACTCGGCTGCGATGTGATGACTGAAAAACCGATGACCGTGGATGAAACCAAATGCCGCGCCATTCTCGCCGCGCAGGAAAAAACCGGCCGCAAGATCATCGTCACCTTCAACTACCGCTACTCACCGCCCCGCACCCAGATCAAGGACATGCTCATGAAGGGCGTGATCGGCGATGTTCTCTCAGTGGATTTCCATTGGATGCTCGATACCATGCACGGCGCGGATTATTTCCGCCGCTGGCATGGCAACAAGGCAAACTCCGGCGGCCTCATGGTCCACAAGGCGACCCATCACTTCGACCTCGTCAATTGGTGGCTCTCCGCCAACCCTGTGAACGTGCTCGCCATGGGGAAACGCGAGTTTTACACCCCCGCGATGGCCAAACGCCTCGGGCTCACCAGCCACCACGAGCGCTGCAAGACCTGTCCGGAGGCGAAGAAATGCAGCTTCCACCTCGATCTCGCGGCGAACAAAGGACTCAAGGAACTTTATCTCGATCAGGAATCC
>JALOTR010000043.1 GCA_025457805.1 Akkermansiaceae bacterium
TTCCATTGGTCGCCGGAGCCCGATGCCCGGCCAGCGGATTTTTTCACGCCGGAGTTTGATACCGCATCATGGAAAACGATCACCGTTCCTTCCTGTTGGGAGTTGCAGGGCCATGGTGTGCCGATCTATCTGAATTCCCGTTATCCCTTCCAAGTCAATCCACCCTACGTGATGGACGAACCGCCGAAGGATTACACGTCATACTCCCAACGCAATCCGGTGGGTTCCTATCTTCGCACCTTCGATGTCCCGGCCGACTGGAGTGGCCAGCGCGTGTTGTTGCATTTCGCGGGCGTGAGTTCGGCCATGTATCTCTGGGTGAATGGCACCCGCATCGGCTACAGCGAGGACTCGCGCTCGCCGGCGGAGTTTGATGTCACCGACCATGTCAAACCAGGCTCTAACAAACTCGCTGTTGAGGTCTATCGGTTTTCCGATGCATCGTATCTGGAAGATCAGGACATGTGGCGCTTGAGCGGCATTTTTCGCGATGTGTTTCTTTACACCACGCCGCAGGTGACTGTTTGGGATTCGTTCGTCCATGCCGTGTTGGATGATGATATGAAGAGCGCCGACGTGTCGCTGCACTACACCCTTCGCAATGCCGGTGGCGCGAAGACTGACAAGCTTCGCGTCCGCCTGAGTCTCCGCGCACCGGATGGTTCATTGGTGGGAAATCCGACTTTGTTAGATGAACCGGTTGCCACTCTCGGAACCGGCCATTCCCCTCCCCTTTTCACTTCTGCGGTCACAGTGAAAAAACCGCTACTTTGGACATCGGAAACGCCGAATGTTTACGACGCGCTGGTGGAACTGGTCCAGGATGGAAAAGTCATCGAGGCGAGGCGCTTTGATATGGGTTTCCGCAAGGCGGAAATCCGCGGGCCGGAATTCCTCGTCAACGGTCACCCGGTCAAGATCAAGGGCGTGAACCGTCACGAATTCGATCCGGCCGGCGGCTACACGATCACCCGCGAACGCATGGAGCAGGACATTCGTTTGATCAAGCAGGCCAACTTGAATTTTGTCCGCACCTCGCATTATCCCAATGATCCGCGTTGGTATGAACTGTGCAACCGCCACGGTCTGTTCGTGCTGGACGAGGCGAATGTCGAATCGCATGGCCTGAGTTATCATAAGAAGGTGCTGCCCGGCGACAGCGATGAATGGCGTGCCGCCTGCGTGGATCGCATGCGGCGCCTGGTCATCCGCAATCGCAGCGCACCCAGCGTGGTGATCTGGTCGCTTGGCAACGAGGCGGGCTACGGCAATGTTTTCCTCGCCATGCGCGAGGCTGCTCTCGCCGCCGATCCGGAACGCCGCCCGATCCAGTATGCGGACATGAATCGTGCCGCGGACATGGACAGCCAAACCTATCCGACCATCGAGTGGCTCTTGCAGCATGTCGCCGGCAAGGCCGCGCGCAAGGGCGAGCGCGGCGAGAGCACCAATGAGGAACAGCACGGCAAATATCCGAGCGGGCGGCCGTTCCTGTTGAACGAATACGCCCACGCGATGGGCAACAGCCTCGGCAATCTCAAGGACTACTGGGATGTCATCGAAAAACATCCGATCCTCATCGGCGGCTTCATCTGGGAGTGGGTGGACCAAACGCCTTACAAGGCCGCGCCCGACGGAAAGAAGTTCTTCGCCTACGGTGGCGACTTCGGTGACAAGCCGAACGACGGCGTTTTCTGCTGCAAGGGAATGGTGGACGCCGAGCGCAAACCGCGGCCCCATTTCTGGGAGGCTGCAAAGGTGTTCCAATTCATCAAGGTGCTGCCGGAGGATATGGCGCTCGGCAAGGTCCGCATCCGCAATGGATATGATTTCATTTCACTCAATCGCTTCGCTGCCGACTGGGTGCTGGAGGCCGATGGGCAGATGGTCGCGGAAGGTAAATTGGAAAAGCTCGACCTCGCCCCCGGCGCGGAACGGGTGGTGACGATACCTTGGAATGGCAACTCGATGAAACCGGGGATGGAATATCATCTAACCATCCGCTTCCGTCTTGCCGGAAACGAGTCGTGGGCAGGAGCCGGCCATGTGGTCGCATGGGAACAACTTGCCGTTCCCACGCCGCCCTCCGCCATGGAGGAAAACAAGACTTTTGCCGAGGTTCCATTTCGCAAGATGGATGGCGATTGGGTGGCGGAGGCAAATGGCACCCACGTGCGCATCGACGGGCGTCAGGGTTGCTTGAAGTCCCTCAGGTTTTCCGGTCAGGATGTTCTAACAACTCCCTTGAAGCCCTCCTTCTGGCGCGCGCCCATCGACAATGACATCGGCTGGAAAACTCCGAAGCTCATGGGTGCGTGGAAAGACGCCGTGAACAAGGCCACATTGCTGTCGCTCTCCCCCGGCACATCGCCCGGAAATCTAACAGCCCGTTTGAAACTCCCCACCGGCCATTGTGAAATGACCTATATCCTTCACGCCGATGGAGCCCTGCGGGTGGAAATGACGCTTGAGCCCGGCAACAAGGCACCGGAGTTGCCGCGCGTGGGCATGCAGTTCGCCATTCCGCGTGCAATGAACGGCATCCGGTGGTTCGGCCGTGGACCACACGAAAACTATCTGGATCGCAAAAGCGGCGCGGCCATCGGCATCCATCGCAGCACGGTGAACGAATGGATCACGCCCTATGTCCGCCCGCAGGAAAACGCCAACCGCTCGGACATACGATGGATCGAGTTTTCCGGCGACGATGGCATCGGCCTAAGGATCGAAGCCGAAGGCGCGCCCATCGGTGTCAGCGCCTGGCCCTACAGCGCCGAGGATCTCGCCAAGTCCACCCATGATTACCAACTGCCACAACGCGACTTCATCACCGTCAATGTGGATGGCGCGCAGATGGGTGTGGGTGGCGACAACAGTTGGGGCCTGCCAGTCCTTCGGCCATATCGCCTGAAGGCCGGGCAAAGCCAGCGCTTCGCCATGACCATTCGCAGCACGCGGAGCAACGAACCTCAGAAGGAAACCAAGGCCGACCAATCCGTTCCCCATAGTTGATGTCCGCCGCATTCAGTAATCTTGCCCTGGCAGGGGCATAAGAAATTAGCCGGTGGCACAAGCCACCGGAATCGCGTATGCATTCAATCCGTGCCCCGGCAGGGGCACCGGAAACCGCCGCCATGCCATCGACCCACCTCTCGATTCATTTCCACGTCGTTTTCTCGACGAAGAACCGCGAACCTCGAATCGCCCCGGAATGGCGCGAACGACTTCATGCCTATCTCGGCGGCGTAGCGCGCAAATCAGGTTGCATTCCAGAGGCTGTTGGCGGCGTGGCCGATCATGTTCACCTCCTCCTTGGACTGCCCGCTACCGCCCGCCTTGCCGATGTGGTTCGCGACATCAAAGCGGTCTCCTCAAAATGGGTTCATGAGGAGACCGGCGACCGGGCTTTTGCATGGCAGGAGGGTTATGGCGCATTCAGCGTCAGCCCGTCCCACCGCGAAACAGTTCGCGGCTACATCGCCCGCCAAGAGGAACATCATCGGAAACGGACCTTTCAAGAAGAATATCTGGAACTACTGAATCGTTGCGGCGTCGATTACAACGAACGATATCTATGGTGAAGCCCACTTTCCGACGCCCCTCTGGGGCTCGATGATTTTGATGCCAAGAACCGGTGGCTCGCGCCACCGGCTAATTTCAGTGATCCCTCCGGGACCAGGCACCGCGTGACCGTGGCGATTCCATGGAAGCTGCCACCTCCTGATTTTCTATCCATGCCGGTATCACGCACCGAGAAACTTGGTCACCGCGTGGGTGCGGGAGTGGACGTGGAGTTTTCGATAGATGCTCTCGATGTGGCGCTGCACCGTCGAGTAGCTGATCTCCAGATCCGCCGCGACCTCCTTGTAGGCGAAGCCCTTGGCCAACAACTCCAGCACCTCCACCTCGCGGGGCGTGAGGGTTTGCAGTTGCTGGTTTTTCGGCTCCTGTTTCTTGAACGATTGGGCAACGCGCCGGGCGATGGAGGCGGTCATGGGTGCGCCGCCGGAAAACACGTCCCTCACGGCATCGACCAACTGGCTCGCCGTCGGCGGCTTGAGCAGATAGCCGCAGGCTCCGGCGGCAAGCGAGGCGAAGATGATCTCCGAGTCCTGTCGCACTGTGAGCATGATGACCTGCGGCGCATTCTCACCGGCGGTCAGGCGCTGGACACAATCGATGCCGGACATGCCCGGCAGGTTCACATCCATGATGACGACTTTGGGTTTCAGCACGGGGATGTGTTTCAATGCCTCCTCCCCACTCGCAAATTCGCCGATGCACTCAAAGTCCGGCTCTTCCTGCAGAATGGTGCTCAGTCCCCATCGGATGCGCGAATCATCCTCGACGATGCAGAGGGTGATTTTCCCGCCAGGTGCAGATTCGGCAGACTTGGCGGTTCGTTCTTCCATGGTCGGCGGATGATAAAGATGAGCGGGAGTGATGGCAAGCTGGCAGTCTCAGTCCCAGTTCATGGGCACACGCATCTCCACGGAAGTGCCTTGGCCGGAAACGCTGTGACGGGTACAGGTGCCGTGGATTTTTTCAAGGCGCTCACGCATGTTGAGGAGTCCGTCGGCTCCGATGGGGACCTTGCCTTCCACAAAACCTCCGCCGTTGTCGCCGATGACGATGACGCACTCGTGGTCATCCAGATTCACCTTCAGGGTGACTTCCGAGGCGTTCGCATGCTTGACGATGTTGTGGAGCGCCTCCTTGGCTGTTAGATAAAGGTGATGCCGGACGTTGGAGGGCATGATCCGCGCCGGAATCGATTCGGGCACATCGATCCGGCAGCGCAGGCCGGCAGACTCGGCCACGTCCTGCATGTGGGAACCGAGAAACAATATGAAGTTCTCAAGCGTGTCGTGCATCGGGTTTACCGCCCAGATGATCTCGTCGAGTGTGCGGGTCATCCGGCTGGCGGTCTTGAAGACTTCCTGCAGGTGGTGCGCCGCGCGCTCCGGCTGGCCGGTGACGTTGCGCTCCGCCAATTGGCTTTGCAGCGCCATCTGGGTGAGGCTGGCGCCGATGTCGTCGTGCAGGTCGCGCGCGATGCGGGCGCGCTCGGCGTCCACGGCCCGGCGGCGTTTCAGGATCTCGATCTTGCGGCGCGCGCGCTGGCGTTCCAACATCCACACCACCGCCGCCACCATGCCGAAGCTG
This sequence comes from Akkermansiaceae bacterium, assembly GCA_025457805.1. Classification (GTDB taxonomy): domain Bacteria; phylum Verrucomicrobiota; class Verrucomicrobiia; order Verrucomicrobiales; family Akkermansiaceae; genus Luteolibacter. The sequence goes on from JALOTR010000043.1 coordinate 5,167, forward strand.
GCGAAAATGGATGCGATCTGAAACCACCGCGTCTGCCAAAAATGAGGATCGATGGTGATGTCCACCACGGCGGGTATCGCGCTCCACAGGCCGTTGCCGGAGGTGGCCTCTGCCTGGAATTGATAGGTTCCAGGCCGCAGGTCGCGGTATTCGGTGACACGGCGTTCGCCCAACGGAATCCAATTTTCGTCGATCCCTGTGATGCGGCAGCGGAATTTCAACCGTCCCGGGTCGTGGAAATTCAGGCCCGTGAACGAAAATTCCAGCCGATCGGTGCCGGCCGGCAGCGGGATGTGTTTCGGAATGGAGTTGATGCGTTTTCCATTGGCGCGGATTTCCTCGACAAAGACCGGCGGGCGCGTCGGATCGGCCTGGAAATCCTCCATTCGGAGTTGGAAAAACCCGCGGGTGGTGGCAAATACCGTGGTGTCATCGCTGGCAGGCTGCGGCGGCACGATTGTCAGTTCGTCGGCAGGCATGCCATCGGCCTCGTTGATGAGAAGCGGGTGCAGGGCCTTGAGCCGGCCAGCGGCGATGGACGCCAGCGCCGTTTTGTCGAAAACGGCCAAACCTCGATGCGTTCCCACCCACAGCCGTCCCTGGGGATCCAACAGAATTTGCGAAACAGTGTTGTTGGGAAGACCCTCCTGCGCAGTGACAGAGATGAAGCGTTCGTTGTCGAGCCGCAGCGAGAGGCCGCCGCCGTCGGATCCCACCCACAGGCGGCCTTCGGGATCGAGATAGAGACAGCGGATGATGTTGCTGAGAAGTCCGTTGTTGCGGTCGAAGCGATCCCAGCGGCCATCCTCGCGGCGATAGAGGCCGTTGCCCCGGGTGCCCACCCAGAGTGTGCCGTCCGCTTCGCGTGCGAAGGACTTGATGGGATCGCGTTCGCCGCCGTAGTCGATGGTTTGGAATTCACCATTGGCGAGCAGAAGGAGTTGGCCAAATCCAGTGCCCACCCACAAGCCTTCCGGATCGGGGGCGAGCGACCAAACTTCGTCTTTCGGATCGCCCGGCAACGCATGACGGTGGATGGAGCCGTCCGGTTTCATTTCATGCAAACCATTGGATGCGCCCAACCAAACGGTTCCGTCGCCGGCCTTGAGCACGGCATTGCCATAAACTCCCGCTCCGAGTTCGGGATCATCGCTCAGGCGCGAGGCGTGGCCATTTTGCCACCGATAGAATCCGCTTCCCTGGGTGGCGATGATGAATTCCCCCGGGGAAATTTCGACGATGCCGCCAAGGATGTTGGCGGCACTGGGCGAACCGGGATCGTTCAAGAGGGAAGAGCGGATGCGGCTCGGAGACAGCCGGTAGAGGCCGTTCGCGGAGGTGACCCACAACTGCCCGTCGGCTGTGGAGACAACGGTTTCCACGCGATCATGGGTGAATTCCGCAGTCGGCTTCGGGGTGAAAAACCGGCCGTCCTTGAATCCACAAAGGCCGTGCCTGTGGAACGCCAACCACACCGTGCCATCACCGGCCGCGGCGATGGATGTGACTTGTCTTTGAAATTTTTCCGGCAGCGGATGCGGCGTCCAGATATCACCTTCATGCAGCCATAACTTCCCTGCCCCGGCGCACCAAAGCCGTCCTTGTGGATCGACAGTGATGGCATCCGTTTGATCCGGTCCACCTCGATCCCAAAGCCTCCATGCGCCATCCTTCCATGTCGTCAGGGAACGGTTTCCCGAAACTCCCCACGACGTGCCGCTGCCATCCGTCAGGATCGATGTCGTGGAAAGCGGCGGTGGTCCCTCCTTGGGCAACGGCGTGAAACGGTCGCGTTCGAAACGCGCTGACCCGTTCCGCGTGATGGCCACCAGGGAACCCGAAGCGTCTGCCTCGATGCCGGTGACCCAATTGGAGGGCAAGCCATCCGCAGTCGTGTAGGTTTTCCCGATTCCGCCGTTCCGATAAACGCTCAAGCCACCACCCAGCGTGCCAAACCACAAACGGCGATCCGGAGTTTCACGGATGGCGAGCACGATCGGAGCGAGCAGCCCCTCGCGAAGACCGAAGACCGTGAAGTTCATGCCGTCGAAGCGCACCGCACCGCCATCGGTGGCAAGCCAGATGAAGCCGTCCCCGGTCCGGATCACGCTGCGGACGCGGTTGTTGGGCAATCCGTCGCGCGTGCTCCAATGACGGATCAACATGTCCACGGGTTCGGCGACCGGAGCCGCATGCGCGGCCGTCATTGCGATCAGCCAGCCGCAACATAGCGCCATCAGCCGTTGGATCATGTTCTAGTCATCGCTGCTGTTGAGGATGGTGACAAGCGTCGCCCGCAGCCATGGGCAATATTGCCCATGAAGGGGCCAGCCTTTCTCCCGATGAATGATTTCCTCAAAAAATGGTCGGGCTGGCGGGATTGCCTCCGGCCAAGCGGGGTGCGCTTCGCGATTTCATGGACTCATTCGCTACAGCGAATCCGGCGTTCAAACCCATGGCCTCGCGGCTGGGTTCTCATCCCGCCAGCCCTTGGTGAATGGCGGGTAACATCTTTTTCCCGATGACTGATGATCGGTGGATGATTTCCTCAAAAAATGGTCGGGCTGGCGGGATTCGAACCCACGACCCCTTGCCCCCCAGGCAAGTGCGCTACCAGACTGCGCTACAGCCCGTTTCCGTGAACGGGCGGCAAAGCAAGCAGGGGAAATGCGGATTGGCAAGCACGGAAAATCATGAGATTCCCTCCGCCACATGAATCGCATCAAGACCGCCATCGTTGGAGCCAGTGGATACTCGGGAATGGAGTTGCTGCGCCTGTTGCTGGGGCACCCGGGCGTGGAGTTGGTGGCGGTGACGTCGCGGCAGGAGGCCGGGCGGGCCTTGGGCGAGGTGTTTCCGCGGTTTTGCAAGGCACCGGGAGCGGAGTTGACGTTCATCGAGCCGGATCCGGATGCGATCGCGGCGACCGGTGCGCAGGCGGCGTTTTTGGCGCTGCCGCACGGCGTGGCGGCGGAAATTGCGCGGGCCTTGCTGGAACGCGGGCTGAAGGTGCTGGATCTGAGCGCGGATTTCCGGCTGGGCGATCCGGCGGTTTACGAAGAATTTTACGGCCATCCGCATCCGGCTCCGGATTTGTTGGAAGGAGCGGTTTATGGTTTGCCGGAAGTGCGGGCGGAGGAGATCAAGGCGGCGAACCTGATTGCCTCGCCGGGATGTTATCCCACGAGCATTTTGCTGCCGCTGCTGCCACTGCTGCGCGGAAAATTGATCGATGCGGAAACCATCGTCGCCAATTCCATGAGCGGCGTCAGCGGTGCGGGTCGCAAACCGGATCTGAGTTTGTTGTTTTGCGAGTGCAATGAAAGCGCCCGGGCCTACGGCGTGCCAAAACACCGGCATCTCTCGGAGATCGAGCAGGAACTCAGCATCGCCGCAGGCGAGAAGGTGGTGGTGAGTTTCATCCCGCACCTGATCCCGGTGAACGCAGGCATCGCCACCACGACCACGGCCAAGCTGCTCGATGGCATCGCCCCGGAAGCGATCGGCGAGGCGCTGGAGGAGGCTTATGCCGGAAAACCCTTCGTCCGCCTGCTCGGCAAGGGCGGCTGCGCGGATACGAAAAATGTCACGCGCACCAACTTCATCGACATCGGCTGGCAATACGATCCGCGCACCCGGCGCGTCATCCTGATGAGTGCCGAGGACAACATCGGCAAAGGCGCCGGTGGCCAGGCGGTGCAAAGTTTCAACCTGATGTTCGGACTTTCCGAGACTGATGGGTTGCAAAATTTTTGATAGATGCCCACGCTCCGCCGTTTTCCCCTGATCTCCATGGACTTTCCGTTTTCCCGCATCAAAGGAGGCGTTGGCGCTCCTCTCGGCTTTCTCACCAGCGCGGTGAGTTGTGGCATCAAGAACCCGGCGGCGGAGCGTCTCGATCTGGCGCTGATTTATTCCGAGCACCCCTGCACCTCGGCCGGCACTTTCACGACCAACCGCGTCAAGGCCGCACCCGTCCGTGTGTCCCAAACCAATCTCCGCAAGGGCGATCTCCGCGCCATCATTGCCAACTCGGGAAATGCCAATGCCTGCACCGGCGTGCAAGGCATCCGCGATGCGAACGCGATGTGCGATGCCGTCGCGAAACCACTCGGGCTGAAGCGCACGGAGATCGGCGTTTCCTCCACCGGCGTGATCGGCCTGCCCATGCCAATGGTGCGGCTCACTCCCAAGACGGATGCACTCATCGCCGGGCTGGGTCCGAAAAATGGTTCGGACGTGGCCGCCGCCATCATCACCAGCGATACCCATCCGAAGGAAATCGCCATTTCCTTCGACCTCGGCGAGCACCGCGTGAGGCTCGGTGGATGTGTGAAAGGCGCGGGCATGATTTCCCCGAGCATGGCCACGATGTTATGCTTTATCACTACCGATGCCAACATCCCGCGCGAGTCGCTGCGCAAGGCGGTGTTGGAATGCGTGGAGGATAGTTTCAATCGCATCACCATCGATGGCGACATGTCCACCAACGACACGGTGATGGTGCTCGCCAACGGCGCTTCCGGCATGCCTGCGATCCGGAGAAACAGCAGCATTTGCAAACAATTCCGCCATGCCCTGCGTTGGCTGATGTTGGAACTCGCCAAGGCCGTCGTGCGCGATGGCGAGCGCGTGACGAAGTTTGTGACCGTGAATGTGACGGGAGCAAAAACCTATCTCGATGCAAAAAAAGTCGCCGAGGCCGTTTGCAAATCCGCTCTCGTGAAATCCTCATGGAATGGCGGCGATCCGAATTGGGGCCGCATCATCCACGCCGTCGGCTACTCCCGCGCGCGCATTCGCGAGGAGCTTGTGGACATCCACATCGGTGGCAAAGCCGCCTGCCTCGGTGGACTGCAAGCCAGCACTCCCATGGATGAACTCCGCGCCGCCGTGGCTGAGCCGGAGTTTGAAATCGTGATCAATCTCAATCAAGGCAACGCGGACTACACCATGTATTCCAGTGATCTCTCACCGGAATACATCGATTTCAACCGCTCGGAATACGCGTATTGGAAACAAGCGCGCAAGGACGGGC
>JALOTR010000044.1 GCA_025457805.1 Akkermansiaceae bacterium
AGGTTGATTGCGGCAATCAGATCATCGACATTTATCCACCCTTCTTCCGAAAGCGAAATACCGATGGTCTCAGGTTTGTGCCTGAGCACAAGGCTGAGAAAACGGCTTATGTTAACTGCATGTTGAGGGTTCATGGCGGCGTGAACGTGTGAATGACTTTGATCGAGCCGATGATGCGGTGACTGGCTGAGAAGATCATTCATCGACAGAATGGAGCGCTGACTTTAGTCGGCATTTCCCGAACACTTGTTTCGGCAACCGTATCGCAGCGAAACTGGCCGGCTGAAGCCAGCGCTCCGTTGGTAGCTTTCATGATTTTATGAGTCCGGTTTTCATTTGCTCCAGCTCTCTCGCAAAGCCACCGCTGAGGATGGGCCAGCGGCAGCCGGTTTTGGGATCGAGGTTTTGGTCGTCGAGGTGGAAGCTCGGGGCGTAGCGTTCGCGTTTCCATTGGTTGCGTGACCAGAGTTGGAAGAAGCGGGTGAGCCATTGGGTGAGGCGGGCTTCCGAGTGGTCGGGGAAGTCTTGGCGGAGCACGATGAGAACGTCGGCAGGGCCGCGTTTGTCGCGGATGGCGGCGCGTTCGATGACGTCGAGAACCGGGTAAGGCATGAGGTCGTCTTCATCGGTTTGTGAAGCACCTGCAGGCCGCAGTTCGGCGGTGGGCTGCTGGCGGTTGATCACGGCGAGTTCCGGGATGGCAGCATGTCCGCTTGCCAGAAGCGGGCCTTCGGTTTCAAGCCATTGCAGCCATTTGCGCAGCCACGCTTTGTCGATGCCGGCGATGGGCGCGAGTGATCCGGATGTATCACCATCCATGGTCGCATAACCCACGGCAGCTTCGCTGCGATTGCTGGTGGAAAGAAGCAATGTGTTCGTGAGATTGGCGATCATCCAGATCCCGGGCGAGCGGACGCGGGCTTGGATGTTTTGAAGGGCAATGTCATCCTGTTGCCATGTCAGATCCCGGCCGATGGCTTTGCCGATGAGTTCGACATAACCTTGATGCAAACGGGTGATGTCGAGTTCGTGATGATTTGCTCCGATGGCACGCGCCAGCACCTCAGCGGCATGGCGGGTGGTTTCACCGCTGTTTTCCGTGGTCTGATAGGCTGTAGTGAGCAGTTGACCGGTCAGCACTTTGGGGTCCTGATGATTGGCAGGAAATGGAAGTTTCCACGCAACCTCGCCTTCCTCCATCATGAGACGGGTCATGAGATGGATGAGGCAAACCACTGCGGCTGAGTCCGCGCCACCGCTGAGTGAAACAGTGAAACCACGCGTATGGCTTTTGCGGAGATAGTCATAGAGTGCAATGCTCACCGCACGGGTGAATTCCTCTTCCTTCAGGTGGCACGACTTCTCCCACGACGCGGTGGGTGGGGTGGGCGGTGCATTGACTTCGCTTGGCCAATCAAAATCCACTCGGATGATTGCCGGATGATGGGCATCAGGGAGCTGGATGCGATGGCTGGTGGTGCGGGATTGGGCGAGGCGCGTGAGATCGAGATCCACTTTCGCGATGGTGACGAGGTGGTCGCGATAGGAAAAGCGCGGACCTTCCGCGAGGAGTTCGCCAGCGCTGGCAATGAGCGTCTGTCCGTCGTAGATGGCACGGCCAGCTTCGTTTCCGAGCAAGTTGGAATAGACATAACTCACACCAAACGCACGTGAGCCTTCGATCACAAAGCGGCGGCGGATTTCCCGTTTGCCGAAGGCGAAGTGGCTGGCGCTGGGATTGAGAATGATATCCACCGCCTGTGCTGCCAGATCACCGCCGGGGCGACGCGCCACCCAGGCATCTTCACAGATTTCAAAACCCATCCGCACGCCTCCCACATCGACGACAAGATCCCCAATCGGAATCTCATCGCCGCCGTCAGGAGGATGAAACCCATCGCGGACTTGCAATGGCCATGGCTTGAACCAGCGGGGTTCATAGTGGATGCCATCACCGGCGAGGTGGCGTTTGCATACCAGCGCGACGAGCCTCCCATCCACTGCCAAGGCGGCGGCGTTGAAGACGGTATTGTGGTGGAAGATGGGAAGGCCTAGAGAAACAATCAGCCCTGCGGTATCAGGCAGGATTTCACGCAGGGATGACCATGCCTGTTGGTGGGTGTTGGGCGAGAGAAAGGCATCCTCGCAGCCATAGCCGGTGATGCAAAGTTCCGGCAAACAGACGATAGCGGCACCCGCATCGCGCGCATCGTGGATCGCAGCACGGATGTGTGCGACGTTGCTTTGCCAAGCGAGGGGGGTTTGGTTCAGCGCGGTGGCTGCTAGAAGGATCGTTTTCATCACGGGCGGGCTTTCTGAATGAGTGCGAGTTTCTTCTGATGAAGCCCGGCTTCCAATCCGGCAGGATAGTTATGGGGATTGGCGAGGCGCTTGATGGTGGGACTGAGCGAGGCGAGCTGGGCGAGGCAGCGGCTCCTGGATTCAGCGATCGTTGGAAGTGCAGCGACGAGTTTGCCATCGCGGAACAGCGGCTGGAGAAGATCCTCATACCCTGTGCCAGCTTCGATCGTTGTATGGCGGAGCAATTCCGATGGATCGACAATCGTGCACGGCTCCGGACATGGAAGTTCGGCATCGTAAATGGCATCTGCGATGAAAAGGCCGTTTTGTTTGAAACGGCGGACTTGCTGCAAGCCGGGAGTTGAGACCTTGATGACTTGCTCGCTCAGTTTGATCCGCGGTTGCCATTGCCCCGCTTCGTCGCGGACGGCGGCGAGCTTGTAAACTCCACCGAGTGCCGATTGTTCACCGCCGGTCACGAGCTTGGTCCCAACGCCCCATACGCTGATTTTCGCGCCTTGATGCTTGAGGCTTTCGATGAGGTTTTCATCCAGATCATTCGATGCGACGATGGCCGTGTCTGTGAAACCCGCTTCATCGAGGATGATGCGCGCCTGTTGGCTGAGCCATGCGAGGTCGCCTGAGTCGAGCCGGATTCCTAACAGACGATGGCCCGTTTCACGGAGTGCATTTCCCACTTTGACCGCGTTGCGAACACCTTCGAGAGTGTCATAGGTATCGACGAGGAAAGTGCAGTTTCCCGGCAGGGCGGCGGCGTATTGCTGGAAGGCCTCGATCTCGGTTTCGAATGACATCACCCACGAGTGGGCATGGGTGCCTTTGACGGGAATGCCATAGATTTTTCCCGCGAGCACATTGGAAGTCGTGGCACAGCCACCGATGTGGGCGGCGCGGCTTGCGGCGAGCGCGCCATCCGGTCCTTGCGCACGGCGCAGTCCCATTTCAATCACCGGCTCGCCCTGCGCTGCCTCGCAAACGCGAGCGGCCTTGGTGGCGATGAGGGTTTGAAAGTTGATGATATTGAGCAAGGCGGTTTCCAACAACTGGCACTGGATGATCGGCCCGTTGATGCGGAGGATGGGCTGGTGAGGAAAGACAAGCGTGCCTTCTGGCAGTGCGTCGATACAAACGCTGAGTTTCAAATCGCGGAGATAGGCGAGGAACTCCGGCTTCAGCAGCGGGGCGTTTTCCGCATCGCGGAGTGTGGCGAGATATTCGATGTCATCGGCTTCGAAATGAAAGCTTTCGAGCCATTCGACGGCACTTCCGAGGCCTGCGGCAATCGCATAGCCACCTTTGAAAGGAAGCGTGCGGAAAAACAGATGGAAGGCCGCCTCCTGCTCGGCCCGTCCGCTGGCATGATAAGCAGCGGCCATGGTGATTTGATAGAGATCGGTGAGAAGTGGGTTGTTGGTGTTCATTAGGATCTAAGTCTTGTCTAGGAGTTAACTGGAGAGGGCGGCATGAAAGGCATCGAAATTGGCCCGTTCCCGTTCCGAGGTGTAAACGGCGAAAACAACGCGTTGGAAGCGGCCGTGATAGTCCCCTTCTGGCTTGAGCAATTGCTCAAATGCATTTGCCACTGCCACGGGATCATTACGGAAGACCCCGCAGCCCCAGGCTCCCAGCACCAGGTTTTGGACGCCGTGAGTGACCGCCATCCGCAAAACCATCTCGGCCCTGCGTTTCAAAGTCGGAACGATTCTTGAAACGGCATCTGGTTCGTTGGCGGTTACCGCACCCGCATTGGGGGCGGGCGAGGTAATCACTGTGGCAATAATCGGCTCTTCCAGCAGTGTGCCCTCATCATTGCGAATGAATGGGACGCAAGGCGACACGATCGCCAGATCCAAGTATAGGCAGCTTCGATTCTTGCGATTGAGTTCATAGTAATCAGGTTGCGTGAGCAGGCAGTCGTAAAGCCCGCTGGAGCGTGCCAGCGCCTCTTCTTGGGCTTGGGCACCAGTGAGGAAGCCTCCTCCGGGATTTTTGGCAGAAGCAAAATTGAGGCATCCAAGATTGGAGGCTCCCTCCTGCTGAAGTCGTTGCAGTGCTGCAAAGGTGGTTTCCGTTGTCACTTCAAGAGTGCCCCGGTCGGTAACCATACAAGTCGGAAGCGGTTCAAGAGTGGAGAGTTCGTGCATAACTGTGCCATTGCGAGCCGTCTGCATTTGGGAAGCGATACCGACGCAACATCCTGACGGAGCGGTGTATTGGCCAGCGGCGATGATGGCGACGGTTTCGGTGGCAACGGCCACACGTTGTTCTCTGTTTTTCATAAATCGAAAATGAATCCCTTGCGGGTGAGTGACTGATACTTGCGTTGGTCGAAATGGAAGAGTTGCGCGGGACGCTTGGAGGCGGCGGTGGTGAATTCCTCCAGCGGGACCAACAGATCGAGCGCCAAGAGTTTCTTGCGGAAATTCCGCTTATCGAGTTCGCGGCCGAGGATGGCCTCGTAGAGGGACTGGATCTGGCTGAGGGTGAATTTCTTTGGCAACAGTTCGAAGCCCACCGGTTGCCAGCGGATTTTTCCCCGCAGCCGCTGGAGGGCAGCCTCCAGAATTTCCCCGTGGTCGAAGGCCAGTTGGGGAACTTTCTCCACTTCGAACCAGGCGGCTTCCGCTGCATCAGTGGCGGCCGAGGGCAAGTGGTCGGCGCGGCGCACGAGGGCGAAGTAAGCCACGCTGATGATTCGCTCGCGGGGGTCGCGATCGATGGCTCCGAAGGTATAGAGTTGTTCCAAATAGACTTCTTTCAAACCGGTTTCCTCCCGCAGTTCACGCAGTGCAGCGGCATCGAGCGGTTCATCCGGCCGGACAAATCCCCCGGGCAGTGCCCACTGGTTCCGAAAGGGCTCGATCCCGCGACGGATGAGCACGACTTTCAGAGCGCCTTCATCGAATCCGAAAACCACACAGTCCACCGTGAGCGCCGCGCGGGGATACTCGTAGGTGAAAGGCATGTCGGGTTATTAAGTGTAGAATCGACACTTGTAAAGAGGATTTTTGAGATCGTGGGGTTCAGGTGACTTGTTTAATGGGAGAGGGCTTGCGGGAAAGGCTGAATTGCAAGCAGTGAAGGGGAAGAGCTTCGCGCGGGACTTGAGCGGCTCTTTGGCATCGGCGATCGGATATCGCCGCTCCTTGGGGGGGGCGGTTGATTGGGAAAAGGAAACCCCGCTGCCCGGGGAGGGCGGCGGGGTTTGGGGAGGGTGCGGCGAAATGAATTTCGCGCTCCAGTTATTTGCGGAGGGCTTCTTCGCGGGCCTTGGCTTTGGCGATGACGTCGTCGGAGACGTTTTTCGGGCAAGGGGCGTAGTGGCTGAACTCCATGGAGAACTGGCCGCGGCCGGAGGTCATGGTGCGGAGGTCGCCGATGTAGCCGAACATGGCGGACAGCGGGGCCTCGGCCTTGACGCGGATGCCACCGGGGGTGGGCTCCTGGCCTTGGATCATGCCGCGGCGGCGGTTGAGGTCGCCGATAACGTCGCCGACTTTTTCTTCGGGGGCGAAGACGTCGAGTTTCATCATGGGCTCAAGGATTTGCGGACCGGCCTTGACCATGGTCTGGCGATAGGCGGCCTTGGCGGCGATTTCGAAGGCGATGTTGCTGGAGTCCACGGCGTGGAAGCCACCTTCGTTGAGGGTGACCTTGAAGTCCAAGCAGGGGTAGCCGGCGAGCGGTCCCTTGATGATGGAGGTCTTGAAGCCTTTTTCGACGGCCGGGATGAATTCCTTCGGCACGTTGCCGCCGACGACCTTGGAGGTTCGCCGGGCTCGATGGTGTAGTCGATCTTGGCGAACTGACCGGAACCACCGGACTGCTTCTTGTGGGTGTAGCTGTCGTTGACGGGCTTGGTGATGGTTTCGCGGTAGGCGACCTGGGGAGCACCGACATCGACCTCGACCTTGTGGGTGCGCTTGAGGATGTCGATCTTGATGTCGAGGTGGAGCTCGCCCATGCCCTTGAGGATCATTTCGTTGGTTTCCTCGTCGGTCTCGACGCGGAAGGATGGATCTTCCTGCACCATCTTGCCGATGGCGTTGGCAAGTTTTTCGGCGTTGGCCTTGTCCTTGGCGGCGACGGCGATGGAGATAACCGGATCCGGGAACACCATCGGCTCGAGGGTGGCGGGGTTCTTCTCATCGCAAAGGGTGTGACCGGTCTGCACGTTCTTGAGGCCCACGATGGCGACGATGTCACCGGCTTGGGCGGAATCGACTTCGTTGCGGTCGTCGGCGTGCATTTCCACCATGCGGGAAACGCGCTCGGTCTTGCCGGTGAAGGAGTTGAGGATGGTATCGCCCTTTTTCACGGTGCCGGAATAGATCCGGGTGAAAGTGAGGGCACCGAACTTGTCGTCCATGATCTTGAATGCCAAGGCACGCAGCGGTGCGGCTGGATCGGCGGTGGCGAAAAGGCCGGTTTCGTTGCCCTCGGCGTCCACTTCGGGGAGCGGCTTCACTTCGAGCGGGGAAGGAAGGTAGTCCACCACGGCGTCGAGCACGAGTTGCAAGCCCTTGTTTTTGAACGAGGAACCGCAGTAGGTCGGGAAGAAAGCGAGGTCGATGGTGCCCTTGCGGATGCACTGCTTGATTTGATCGATGGTGGGCTCGGTGCCTTCGAGATAGGCTTCCATGATCTCGTCGTTTTGTTCGACGGCGGTCTCGATGAGGGCGGCGCGGTATTCCTTGGCCTTGTCCACCATGTCGGCGGGGATTTCCTCGATTTTGAAATTCTCCGGCTGGCCGGACTCATCCCAGATGTGGGCCTTCATGGTGAGGAGATCGACCACGCCGACGAAATCGGACTCGGTGCCGATCGGCAGGACCATGACGAGCGGGTGGGCGCCGAGGATCTTTTTGACCTGGGCGACGACGCGGTAGAAATCGGCTCCGATGCGGTCGAGCTTGTTGACGTAAATGACGCGGGAAACCTTGGAATCGTTGGCGTAGCGCCAGTTGGTTTCCGACTGGGGCTCAACGCCGCCGGAACCGCAGAACACGCCGACGCCGCCGTCGAGCACCTTGAGCGAGCGGTAAACTTCGATGGTGAAGTCCACGTGGCCGGGGGTGTCGATGACGTTGAATTGGTGGCCTTTCCAGAAGCAGGTGGTGGCGGCGGACTGGATGGTGATGCCGCGCTCGGCTTCCTGTTCCATGAAGTCCATGGTGGATGCGCCGTCGTGAACCTCGCCGATTTTGTGGATCTTGCCGGTGAGCTTGAGAATGCGCTCGGTGGTGGTGGTTTTGCCGGCGTCAACGTGCGCGAAAATGCCGATGTTGCGGTATTTGGAGAGGTCCTTCATGCCTTTGGTGTGCTTCTGAGTTGCGGAGCGACAGTTTCGCGCCGGGGGCGCATATCTAGTGGGTGATCCGGGTTTGGCAATCCTAGAGTCGCTGAATCGCCCGCTGGAAGGGATTTTTTCCGATGGAACCCGGCGAATGGTGGTCGTCTGGGGGCGTGTGGAGAAAGTTCTGGGCGATGGTATCGGGGGTGAGAGTCTATTTTCCAGAGATTGTATCTCAGTTTTTGCTTGCGGGTTTCTGGTAGCGGTCGCGGCGGTCAGTCGGGGAAGGGGATTTCGCCTGCGGGGAGTTTCCGGGGGATTGGGAAGTGCTGGGCCTCGATTCTGCGCATTTGCTCCGGGGTGAAATCCGCCTTGCGCTCGGTGATGTAGGTTTGGAGCAGGTCCAGGTCTTCCCGCCTTATGGGATAGGCCCGGGTGGTTAGTCTGAGGAAAAGGTCAACCGGGATTTTGGCGCGGAGTGCGGGATCGGAAAGGAGAGGAACGAGAGGGGACGGGCCACCGTGAGAACCCAGCGCGGCAGCGTTGATGAGGGCCGGGGAGGACACCGGATGCATCAAGGCGATGCGCAGGGTGGCCGTTTCGATGGAAATGTCACGAGAACCCTGGAAATACACATCTCCCTGAAAGACTGGCGGGACTTTTTCCAAACCGAGTTCCTTGAGGGCGTTTGCCAATGATTCCAGATCCATGCTGGCAACATGGACGAGATAGGATGCCGAAGTGGCCAATCGATGACCTTTCAGCGCCGTGTGGGCTTTTGCGAATTGCAGATAAAGGGCGATGGTTGCAGGTGGAAGTTTGGCATCGAGCCGATTTGCATGGGCGACGAGGCAGGGAGTTATCTGCCGCAGTAGGCGCTCCGTATTTCCCCGATTTTCCATGAGGTCCGCGTTTGACAAGACTGCCGCGAGCCGCTCCATGCCGGATAAATCTCCGCCATGCGCGAGCGAGCAGGCGGCAGGAACAAAGAGGCGCGCCAGCGGGGTGGGTGGCCCGTCGGTGAGGGATTTGCGGAAATCCGAAACGGAGGTATCCCCAGCGAATTCGTTGAGCAGGGGCTGGGCTTCGTGGTATCCTGACTGGTCCAAGCCCAAGGAAACACAGATGGCGGCACGCTCGTGGAATGAAAACTCCGCCGCGCGGGATGCATACTCACTTAGCAGGCGCTTCCGCCGATCTGCCCACGCTTCCCGCGGCATGGCTTCCGGCGTGCCACTTCCCTTGCGGAGATCCGGCAGACGGCTGAGGTCCGCTGCGAGACAGAATGCGCGGGGAGATGGGTCTGCCTTTAGCTTGGCAACGGCGGATTCGATCTTGGAATCGAAGTAATAGGTGTCAGACGAATGTGACATGGTGGGCTCACCTGGCGACGGCGCGATGGCAAGTGCCTCGGCGACGAGCTTGCGTTCGAGGAGATAGAGGATCAAAGCGCGATCCCCTGTCAGCGATTGGCCGACTTCCTTGACCCATCGCCGGACCAAGGCATCGTCCTGAGATGAAAGCACCATCGGCAGGAGTTCCCGATAGACATATCCCTCCCCTTGGGCGCGGTTCTGGTGGTCGAGGATGAAGTTGAGGAAAACGATGGCCTCCTCATGGCGGAAATACTGAGGGGTCTTTTCCTTCGTGATCTCTTTATTCAGTTCTCCCGATCCGCGGCGGCTGGATTCCGCTTTTCTCCAAATTTGGTGGATGGCGTTGAGCCAGTTGCTTTCAAAGCCGGGCGGCAAGGTGCGGGTCCCTTCCAAGAGTTCCGGGATGAATACCATGAAGGCGGATGGGTCCTTCAGTTTGCCAAGCAAAGAGGACTGTTTTGACAGATTGAATGCCAGACGATCCGGAGAAATTCCTGCATCCTTCAAAACTGTTAGATATGCAATCCACTTGCCTTGATCGATAACATGATTGCGGTCCAAGCGGCTTGCTTCGGACTCAAGGTGCCACTCGAAGGCGGCGAGCGTGACGGGGCTTGCTTTGACGGCATCGCGGATTTTCCGATCCAATGCCGCTTCTCGCCCGGGTTTTGCGGATATCCAGACCTGAGACCAGATCAATGCCTGGGTGGGAGGCGTAAACATCGAGATATCATGCCAGTTGGCCGGATCCTGGAAAAACCCGGGCGGCAGGGTGTTGAACCATCGGGTGATCGGATCCTGTGAGCCGGGCGTGAAGGGTGGAGGCGGGCTTTGTTTCCAAATGCGCTCCAGCAGACGCATGGCATCGAGGGACCACTTGGCGGATTGGTTGGATCTACTGAAGAACGAATTCAGAAATGCGGACTGATTGGCCCCACTCTTGTCGTTTTTAAGAAGTGGTTCCAAGAGGCCGAGGATTTCATCCAACATCGCATCGTCCGCACCAAGAACCGTGGAAGCGATGCTGCCGAGTCCCATCGGTATTTCCAGCGGGCTTGTGGGGGGTAATGCGCCTGGTTTGTATTGTTTCAGCTTTACCCGGGCCTGTTGGATTTCCCGTTTGCGCTGTTCTTCGAGGCGGGCGCGGAATGGATTCGCAACAATCGCCGGAAGATCCTTCAGGTCCTCCATGCCGATGCCTGGGGCGAAGCTGAGGATCACTCCGGCGCGGACCGGATCGGGCAGCTTGGCAAGAACTGGGGCGGCCTTGTGGAGCAAGCGGATGAGGTTTTCCTTCTGTGGGTTGGCGGACCAGACGTGCAGCAGATCGATGAGCGAGGGGTCGGGATCGTTGATGAGGTTTTTCAGGAGTTCATCCCGTGCGGTGAAGTTGCCATTTTGGAGGATTCTGGGGAGGGCCCAGATATAACTTGGGGCTTGGTCCCAAGTTCCCTCTTGTTGCCAGAAGCCGATGAGAAAGGGATCGGCGGACTTGGTGCCGATGAGATCGGCGAGCTTGGCGCTTGCCGGTGGCTGCATCTCGCTGCGCCAGAGACGGGTGAAGTCTTCGCTGACGCCGGAGCCGTCCGCAAGCATGACGTTCTGTTCCCGAAGGGCACGGAGGACATCGAGCAGCGCGGCGGAATCGATCTGCCCCGCGCTTTCGAGGATGTGGGCGGCGATGAGGGCGCGTTTCTGCCGGGCTTCGATGAAATCGGGCTTGCGCTCCTTGGGGATCGCCCATGACTTGCGCGGGCCGGTGGCGGCTTCGAGCAGGGCGATGACGTGCTTGGAGAATGCCTTCTTTTCCCGGGCATCAAACAGGCTCTGGCAGATGACGTGGCGGAGATTGTAGGAAAACTGGCAATCGCTGGATTCGCGGAAAATCCGTTTCAGCCAGGCATCGCGGCCGGGCAGGGCGACGGCGCGGAGCAGGGCTGCTTCGTGACGGGCGAGGGCGGGCCAGGGTCCATTGGCGGTGGAAAACGCGCTGACGTCCGGGATGTTCGCCACGTCCTTGGCAAGGAGCATCGCCTGAATCCAATCGGCAGTGATGGGATCGACGGCGCGGAGTTTTTCCCTGAAATCTTCGGGAAATGCCGCCTCATCGCCGATTTTTCGGGCTTGGATGACAAGATGTTCCAAGGAAGCGGGGGCTTCCGGCAGGTCGATCCGATTGCCGGAGCGGCCGGATGCCGGGCTGCGATCGGTGGAGTTGTATGCTCCGGAAAGCAGGGCAAGCCGCCCAGCTTGTGCGAGGTCTTCCGGAGAATCGATGCGGCTGGCGTAACGGGCACGAAATGCGACTTCGGAGAGGGTGGGATCGTTTTCCGCAATCTGGATGAAACGGCGGAAGCATTCGAGTTGGGCGGGGGTGTCTTTGGAAACCGGTTTTTGGGTGAGATTGCGACCCGTCGCGAGGGCGACGATGGGACCAGCCATCCAGCGGTGGCGGCGCGGGGATTTCGCGGCCCAATCGGCGAGGCGGAGGTAGGGTTTGAGGGCTTCTTCGGGTTTGGAATTCCGGGTGGAGCCGAGGAGGGTGGCGAGGGTGGAATCGAAATCCGGGCGACCGGCGACGCTGTTGAGGAGACGCGAGAAGTCGGCATCATCGGGGCTGGCGAGGGCGAGCTGGACGGTCCACCTCGTTTCCTCAGGGCGCTGGGAGGAGAGGCTTGCCAGCCACTTGCGGGCGATTTCCGGTTTTCCGCATCCTTCGAAAAGTCGGACCATGGCCTGTTTTCGGGCAAGGCCTGCGGTCTCGGGGACGTTTTGTTGTTCGATGAGGGCGACGGCGTCTTGGAGCAGGCCGGCTTTTTCGAATTGTTGGCTGAGATTGGGGATGGAATCTCCGCTGTAGGGACCACCCCGGGCACTGTGTTCCAGGATCCGGGCTGCCGCGCGTGCGGCGGATGCCCGGTCGTCCATGGCGAGGATGGTTTTGACCTGCTGATACGATCCCCCACCCGATCCGGAGTGAAATGAAGCGGGTGCTCCCCAGCGCGTGACCGGAGGCGTGTGGATTGAGTTGGGTGAATGCGACTGTCGCAGCAGATAACTGTAGCGTTGGGCGATCAGACGATCCGTTTCGTCCGGCGACGCCATCAATTGCCGGACCAACGGCACCAGTTGGGCACGAAACTCGTCGTCGTAGCGCCTATTTTCACCACGCATCAGATGGAAGCGGGCCTCCAGGGCAAGGGCAGGATCGGCGGTGTTGGCGGCGAGTTCATCCAGAAACTTCCGCTGTTCTCCCACTAAGGCGTGGGCAAATACATTCATTTTGAAGCGCAGAAGACTCCGGCGGATGTCCTTGGGCGCATCCGGGGGCAGGGCGGCGAGTTCCTCATCGATGCGCTTCAGCCGGATTTCCGGGTCCCTCCCGACTGTGAGTTGGCAGCGGACGATCGGCGATTCGATCCGGGCGACCAGTGCATCGGCCGCCTTTTCCCCGTGTTTCTCTGTCCAGGCCCCGAACACGTCGTGAGGGAGATAATAATAGGAGTGGCGGAAGCCTGATCCGTAAAGATCCGGGATGCCGTCGGCGGGTGTCCAGGCGTTGATGTGGCGGATGAAATCGTCCGGGCGTTTTTCCACCAGAGCGATGCGGGCGGCGAGGAGTTCCAGGGAGCGGGCTTCCTCGCCGGGTTTCGCGATTTTTTCCAACAAGGCAAAGGCCCGGTAGGCAGCTTGGGGGTCAAATGGTGGCGGTGCAGGATGGTCCAGGGTGGGTTTGGGCGCGGCGCGGCCGAGCTGGTTGACGGTCCTGTCGATCATGCCAAGCGCCTGGGGGCGGATCGCCGGATTTTCCCAATCCGCCGCGGTCAGGGATTCGAGAAAACGGACATTGCTCATGGCATCACCCGTTCGGCCGAGGCGGATCTTCATTTCCGTAGCTGCTGGCAGGCGGGGCTCGCGTTTCAGAAGCGCTTTGATCCGGTCGGCGGGGGCCCGGGTGAACTGGCCTTGCTCCGCAAAAAGCTCCAATCCAAGCGGATTGTCAGGATGGGCGTCCAGGAATTCCAGCCAGTTGGTGGAATAGTTGTCGTTGTCCGCCGCTGCCTCCATCAATTCCTGCCAATCCTTGCGGGTCGAGCCAGCGAACTCCGGGATCAGCGGATGAACCCGTGTCCAGAGTTCTCCCCCTTGGGCCACCGCCATGCTGGCAAGGCGCTGCCGCACCGTTCTCTTCGCATCGACCAACGATCTGGGAAACTGCGAGTTTTGCATACCGATGGGTTGGTTTCTGTTAAATTCCTGAACAAGGCGAGAAAGCAGATTGGAGATGGAAACTTGGACTCTGCCCTCGATTTCATCGAACTGACCGGATCCGCGGTTCTGGATTTCCGCTGGATCATCGGGTTCGGAGAGAACCTTGGCGTAGGCATCGAGGGCTTCATGTTCGCGGCCATCGAGCTCCAGCAGGAATCCGAGCAGGAAATGGAGGCGCGCATCGCGTTTGGGCGGATCGATGGCGCTGAGCAGGCGGATTGCTTCTTCGACGAAACCCCGGCTGGCGAGGTCGCCGGCGCTGGCTTCGAGGGCGCGGAGGTCGAGGCCCTTGTCGCCGGCGAGCGCCTGCAAATCCCGCACGCCGCCCTCGATATCGCCGAGGCGGATCTTGGCCTGGGCGAGTTGGCGGGCAGCATCCGGCCCGGGGGCGAGGCGGACGAGGGATTGGTAGCGTTCGAGGGCGCGGGTGGTTTCGCCCGAGCGTTCTTCGATGGTGGCCAGGGCGGCAATGAGGGCGACATCGCGCGGGGCGTTGTTGGCAGCGCGGCGGAGAAAGTTGAGTTCCGCGCGGCTGTCTCCCCGGGTTTTGGCGAGTTCGGCCAGGGCCTTGAGCGGTCCGGGCGAGGCGGGATCACGGCGGGCGCGCTCTTCGAGGAGATCCTGGAGTTCCGCGAGTTGGTTGCCCTTCTTGGAAATTTTGAGAATTTCCCGCAGCCAGCCGGAGCGCACCGCTTCATCCTCGGAGCGATCATGGCGCTTCCACGCCCAGCTGCTTGCCTCGCGGGGATCGGTGGCTTGGCTGAGCAGGGAGAACAAACTGCGGGCGATTTCCTCATTTTCCTCAAAACGGGCGGAGGCACGGCGGAGCAGGAGGATCGCTTGGGCGGACTCGCCTGCGGTTTCCAAAGCCTGCGCCTCGCGTAACCACGGCCCCGGCTGGTCGGGCGCGCGCTCCCGCCACGCACGGGCCGCGTCGAGTGCGCCTTGGGTATCGCCCGCAGCGGACTTGGCTTCGGCGAGTTCGCTGAAAAACAAGGGGCCGCGCTTGGTTTCCGTGGTTTCCATCAGCGCAACGAGGTCCGGCCATTTTCCATTCTCGCGGAGAAGGTTGAGGCGATGGGTGCGCTCCAATTCATCGCCCGGAACGATCGCCGGAAGCGGTTTGTCTTTGGACAGAAGCCAGGCAGCGCGCAGGCAACGATCCGCCGTGGTCTCTCCAAGCGGGAGATCCGGCTCAGGCACGTCCACCACGGAGCGCAACCAGCCTTTGATCGCAGCCGAAAGCTCTTCCACACGCCCGGCGGATCGGGCGAGCTTGAGGAAAATCTCCCGCGCTTCCTCGGGCTTTTTCTGGATCCATGCGATCTCCGCCAGCGCCGCCTCATAACCGGGATGCCCGGAAAATTTCTCCTGCCCGCTGACAAGCAGCTCCCGCGCCGCTGCCGTATCGCCCAACGCTGCCAGCATTTGCGCCGCCTCGATTCGGTCTCCCGCCACCTCGCGGGCACCCAGTTGTTTCCAGACCTCCACCGCATCTTTCTCCCGAGCCGCAGCGCGGAGGTGCTTGCCGAGTTCCCGCAACGCCTGACCTCCCTCCTCTCCCTTGGCCAGATCGCGCCAAATCCGCTCGGATTCCGCCGGCAATCCGTAACGGGCATAATGGCCGGCCAGACTTACCCGCCGCGCCGGGTCGGCAGCGGCCATGACGGCGTCGAGCGCGAGTTTCACCTCGTCCTTTTTCTCCAATTGAAACGCAAGATCCGCCCACCGCAGCGCCGCTGTTTCGGATTTCTCCTCCGCAGCCAACACCTTGCACTCCTGGAATGCCGCTTCCAACTTCATCGCCCGGGCGAGCAAATCCACCCTCTGCCAACGCGCTGCCAAGTCGCCCGGCGAGCGTTTCAGGACCTCGGCGAGGACCTCCAGCGCCTCATCCGACTTGCCTGAATCCGCCAAGGCGCGGGCATGGACGCGGCGGAAATTCAGACGCGTCGGGTGTTCTCCGGCCTGCCCGCCGATCCATTGCGCCCATGCCCGCGCATCGCCCCGCTGGCGGTGGGCCTGCTCGGCGCGGGCGAGGGTTTCGGTTTCCAACCAAGACCCGTCCCCCGAAGAGCGGAGCACGGCGGCGAGTTCGGTGAGCGCTTGATCCAACCGCTGCGAGGCCAACAAGAGATCCGCCATCCTCAGAGTCGCCATCGCCTTGGCGTAAGCGTCGTCGGTGGCGTCGCGCCATTTTTTGCAGAAATCCAGCGCAAGATCGAAGCGGCCTTCACGGCGGGTCATTTCCGTGAGATCCTCCAGCAATCCTTTCTCGCCCGGCGCGGCCGCCACCGCCTTCGCCCAATGTGCCAGCGCCTCATCGAGCTTGTCCGCTCGCAGGCAGGCGAGGCCCGCCAGTTTCAGGGCCTCCGCCCGATCCTTGCTCTCCTCGGGCACGGCCAGCGCGTCTTTTTCCGCTCCCGCGAAATCTTTGGCAGCCAGCCGGAGTTTCGCCGTCTCCAGATCCAGCCACGCGGCCGGCTCCTGCTCGCGCGCCTTCGAAAATGCCTCCAGCGCCGCCTCCTCACGCCCGGCCATGCGCCGCACCCGCCCGAGGATGGCCCACGCGCCAGGGTCGCCCGCCGCTGCGCGCTCTGCCAACTCCGCCTCCAGTTCCTCCGCCGATTTCTCCTCCAGCCATGCCTCACGGAAGCGATCAAACAAAGTGGCGCTCTCCGGCCGTTTCACCAAAGCCGCATGATACTCCGCCGCCTTCTCCGGCATCTCGCCCGCCCACAATGGCACCAATCC
This sequence comes from Akkermansiaceae bacterium, assembly GCA_025457805.1. Taxonomy (GTDB): domain Bacteria; phylum Verrucomicrobiota; class Verrucomicrobiia; order Verrucomicrobiales; family Akkermansiaceae; genus Luteolibacter. The sequence continues at coordinate 16,018 of JALOTR010000044.1, forward strand.
GAGACATGCCCACCATCCCAAGTGTTTCATCACCGCTTCATACAAACTTCGCTTCCAAACATCACGTGAAATTCATGTGAAGTTACAGCCACGGAAAACATA
>JALOTR010000671.1 GCA_025457805.1 Akkermansiaceae bacterium
TTTTTTACATTTTCTTCTTCGTTATCCGCTTTTCGGCTTTTCGCTTGATCTCTCTTTGATGGACATCAGCGCGGAATTTCTAACAGGCATGCAACCGAAGATCGATAAGGCCTTCGCTGACATCAAAGCCCTTGAAGCAGGGGCCATCGCCAATCCGGATGAAGGCCGGATGGTGGGTCATTATTGGTTGCGCAATGCGGACTTGGCACCGACGCCGGAGTTGAAACAAGCCATCACGGGGCCGCTTGCGGATCTCAAGGAATTTGCGGCAAATGTTCATTCAGGTGCGGTCAAGGCACCGGGCGGTTCGAGCTTCCAGCAAATCCTTCTCATCGGCATCGGTGGCTCGGCCTTGGGACCGCAGCTTGTGGCTGAAGCGATTGGTCAGGATGCGCGCTTGCCGATTTTCTTTTTCGACAACACCGACCCCGCCGGCATGGATGCGGTGATCGACAAGGTCGCTGCGAAGGGCCTCGACAAGACGCTAGTGCTGGTCATTTCCAAATCCGGCGGCACTCCGGAAACCCGCAACGGCATGCTCGAAGCCAAGGCGGCTTGGGAAAAGGCGGGGCTGGATTTCGGCAAGCACACGGTCGCTGTGACCGGCACGGGATCGAAGCTCGATCAGTTCGCCACGCAGCATCAATTCATCGCCCGCTTCCCGATGGAAGACTGGGTGGGTGGCCGCACTTCGGTGCTTTCGACCGTGGGACTCGTGCCTGCCGCGTTGCAGGGAATTGATATCGATCAACTGCTCGCCGGAGCAGCCGCGATGGATGCGGAAACCCGCAAGCCGGATGTCAAAACGAACGCCTCGATGCAACTCGCACTCGCATGGCATCATGCATCTAACGGAAAAGGCGAAAAGGACATGGTCGTGCTGCCTTACAAGGATTCGCTCGTGCTGTTTTCCAAATATCTCCAGCAGCTCATCATGGAGTCGCTCGGCAAGGAGCTCGATCTCGATGGCAAGGTCGTCAATCAAGGTCTTGCCGTGTATGGCAACAAAGGTTCCACCGATCAGCATGCCTACATCCAACAACTCCGCGATGGCGTGAACAATTTCTTCGCGGCATTCATCGAGGTCCGCAAAGGCCGTGATGGAAAGAGCATCGAGGTCGATCCCGGCACGACTTCCGCCGATTACCTGCAAGGTTTCTTCCGCGGCACCCGCAAGGCGCTCTATGCGGCGGGCAGGAAGTCGCTCACGATTTCCATCCCGGAAGTCACGCCCTTCCAGCTTGGTTTGCTCATCGCGTTGTTCGAGCGGGCGGTTTCGTTTTATGCCTCACTCGTCAACATCAACGCCTATCACCAACCGGGCGTAGAGGCGGGCAAAAAGGCTGCCGGTGTTTTCCTGGAAACCCTCAACTCCGTGCGCGGTCATCTCACCGGGGAAGCCAAAACCGCCGAGCGCATCGCTGAAGAAACCGGAGCGGATGCAGAGGACGTTTATCACTGCCTCAACCACCTCGCCGCGAACGGCGAGGCCCAGGCGAGTGCTGGTGCAAGTCCGGCGGAGGACAGCTTTTCGCTCTGAGCTGGAAGATCTCGGTTGCAGGCAGAAAAGTGCCTGCAACCGTCACTCAAAAGCCGCATCTCACAGCAGGTGAGAGAACATCGCATCCCGGAGTTTCGGCTCAAACCATGTGCTCTTGGGAGGCATGATGCCGCCATCGTCAGCGATGTCCATGAGGTCCTCGATGCCGGTGGGGAACATGGAAAAGGCACAGGCAAATTCGCCGGAGTCCACGAGTTTTTCCAACTCAGCCGTGCCGCGGATGCCGCCGACGAAGGAGATGCGTTTGCTGGTGCGCGGGTCCTCGATATCGAATAGCGGCGCGAGGATCTCGGTTTGAAGCAGCGAAACATCGAGCAGATCGATGGCGGAGCGGCCGGAAGTGTAGTGTGGCTTGAAGACAAGACCATACCACTTGCCGCCGAGATAGAAGCCGAGCTGATGTTTTCCGGAAGGAACCGGAGCACCGCCCTCGGTGATATCAAACACCTTGCCGAGAGCTGTTAGGATATCTTCGGGAGTTTTGCCATTGAGATCCTTGAGCACACGATTGTAGGCAAGGATGTTCATTTGGTTGTGCGGGAAGATAACGGTGAGGAAACCGCCACTGCCACCCTCACCCTTGCGGCTTTGGAAAACACGACCCGCAGCGGCGCTGCGATGATGGCCGTCCGCAATGTAGAGAGCGGGAAGTTTTGCGAATTCCGCCACGAGGAAATCGATATCCTCCTGCGCGGCCACCGGCCAGGAGCTGTGGCGCACGCCATCCGGTGCGGTGAAGTCCACTTCCGGAGTGCCGGCGGTGATGCGGGAAACGAGCGAATCGATAGCGGAAACGGATTTATAAGTGAGGAAAACTGGTCCCGTCTGCGCATCCAGCGATTCGATGTGGCGCACGCGGTCGTCCTCTTTGTCGGGACGGGTGAGTTCGTGTTTTTTCACGATGTTTTGCAGATACTCCTCACTGCTCGCCAAGCCGACGAGGCCGATCTGGCTGTGGCGGCCCATGACTTGCCGGTAGAGGTGGAACATCGGCGAGGGATCGCGGCGCAGCACACCATCGGCGATGAGTTTCTGGAAATTTTCCCGACCCTTCTGATAGACCGCATCCGAATAAAGATCGGTGCCCTCGGGCAGGTCGATTTCCGGTTTGCTGACGCGCAGGAAGCT
>JALOTR010000672.1 GCA_025457805.1 Akkermansiaceae bacterium
TGCATAGGTGTTCCCAAGATGTCGGCGTGATCGGAATTGATCTAGGGACGACAAACAGTTTGGTGGCGGTTTTCGAAAACGGCCGCCCTCGGGTGTTGGCAAACGAATTTGGCGAGGAACTCACGCCGAGCGTGGTGGCAGTTGCGGATGATGGCCAGTTGTTGGTGGGACGCGCTGCCAAAGACCGCCTCATCATCGATCCTTCGTCGGGCCAATCTTGCTTCAAGAGGGATATGGGAACCGCTGCTCAATACCGATTTGGCGGCAGAACTTGGAACCCCATCGTTTGTTCTGCATTGATCCTCGGCGAAATGAAACGAATTGCCGAGCTCCAACTTGGAATTAGCGCGGATCGGGCTGTTATTACGGTTCCCGCCTATTTCCACGACCAGCAGCGGCAAGCTACCGTGGAAGCGGCAAAGATCGCCGGGCTCACCGTCGAGCGGATCATCAACGAACCTACCGCGGCCGCGCTTGCTTATGGGTATGGAAACCCAGACCGCGAGATGAAGATCCTCGTGTTTGATCTCGGCGGCGGCACCTTTGATGTGACGCTTCTCGAAATCTTCGATGGGGTGGTGGAAGTCAAATCCTCGGCAGGCGAAAGCCGTCTCGGTGGCGAGGACTACACCGATGCCCTCAGCCAATGGTTGGAAGAAAAACATCACTGGTGTCCGAAAGCCTCATCGCGGGGGCACTGGAGGCAGCGTGTCGAAGTGGCAAAGCGCCAACTCTCGTCGAATGCCATGGCCAGTCTCTATGTCAACGACGAGCTCATCGAAGTGACACACGAAGACTTCCGCGAAGCCACCGCCACCATTCATGCCCGCCTGCGACCCGTTGTTTCCAAATGCCTCAGGGATGCCGGTATTCAATCTGTCGAACTCGATGACATTCTTCTGGTGGGAGGAGCCAGTCGCATGTCTGTGGTTAGCGAATTCATCCACGACCAGCTCAAACGAATTTCCAGTCTGAAAATCGATCCGGATCGCGTGGTGGCGCTCGGTGCCGCCGTGCAGGCGGGTCTATGCTCAAATGATGCTGCGGTCGCGGACATCGTCCTGACGGATGTTTGCCCGCATACCTTGGGTATCGAAATGTCGAAGGATCTGGCAAATGGCCGACCGGAGCCGGGATATTTTGCACCGATCATCGACCGCAACACCACGGTTCCTGTGAGCCGGAGCCGGGTATTCCATACCTTGCATCCGCAGCAGGACCACATCGAGGTGCAGGTATTCCAAGGCGAAGCCCGCCTCACCAAGGATAACCAGAAAATCGGCCAAATCACCGTTTCTTCCGGTCTCCGGCACGTGCCCGGACAGCGCCATCCGGGTGAGGTCGATATCCGGTTTTCCTATGACATGAATGGCATTCTTGAAGTGGAGGTGACCGTGCTTTCCACAGGCAAGAAGATATCACATGTGATCGAACAACGTCCGGGATGCCTGACGCAGCGGGAAATCGATGAAGCGATTGCCCGCATGCAGCCGCTCAAACTCCATCCACGCGATCTGCTTCCCAATCGCGCCCGACTCGAGCGGGCCAATCGCGTTTATGCCGAGTTGGTAGGACCGGCGCGCGAGCACCTCACTGCGGTGACGGATCAGTTCGAGGCCGCTCTGGAATCACAAGACAGCCTCGCCATCAAACAAGCAGCCGCAGTCATGGACAGTTTTCTCAAAGGATTCTTCGAACATGAAAACGAGATTCCATCCGAGTCGAATCCTTGAACCAGAATTCCGAGTCTCATGCATTGGAAAGCCTTAGATCTGGATCCCGCGCAAGCAACTGCCACAGACGTCAAGAGGTCTTACGCGCGGCTGCTGAAACAATGCCGCCCCGATCAGAATCCGGAAGGCTTCAAGCAATTGCATGATGCCTATCAGACCGCACTGGCTGAGCTGGAATGGCGCTCAAATTCTTCCACGACTTCAGATCCAACTTCAACCTCGGCAACCCCGGAACACGCACGATCCGAGGCAAAGGGGAATGCCTCTTTGGAGATATTGGAAACGGTGTCTCATATCGAGATTTCTGCCGGTGCGAAATCCATACTGCGGGCTCTGGATCAATTGGAGGATGCGTTGAAAAACAATCTCCCGGATGTGGCAGAACGTGTCCGCGCCAGTGAGACCGCGCTGTTCGAGAATCCGGATGAGGCACCGCGATGGGGTGGCGCCGTTTACAGGCTCATCAAGATTTTCGCCGATCACCCTGACCTTCGCCTCAAGCCTGAGGCGATGCTTTTTGAATTGGAGCATCATTCCGTTGCTGCAACTGTGGGTGTGATTGATCGCCTTGATCAAAAGGAGAACCGGGAGGCAATCAGCAACCTCGCAAGATTGTTTCTGAAAAACAAAGATCGGATCCGGACTCCCGCGGGTGGCATTGCTGCCAGCCGTCTTGCCTGCGCCGCCGCATTCCTGGCCAAAGGACAAGTCGGTCCTCTCTCGGATTTTGCCTACGAAACACTGGCAAGGGGTGAGCGTGATTTCCACATGCAGCTCATTGATCGTCATGTTTCAATAAGCGGTTTGTTGGCGGATGTTCCGATATCCATCAGGAATTTCTGGCGGCAGCGCTTGATCGATGGTGCAAGCCGCGACGCTTGGGATAGTAATGAGAGCTCTGCTGCGCTCGATTGGCTTGGTTCATCGCTGGGGAGGAGAAGCAATGCTTTC
>JALOTR010000673.1 GCA_025457805.1 Akkermansiaceae bacterium
GTGATCATGGCGATCGTGACCACGCTGATGGCGACGCCGATTTTCGAGCGGGTTTATGGGCGCAAGGCGCGGGCTGAGGGGAGGCTTTGATAGGGCGGACGGATCTGACGGATCTGGAGAAAGAAAAAGGCGTGCAGCTGGGGAGCCGCACGCCTTGAGAATCCGGTGATCGAGGATCAGATTGGCTTGGGCATTTTGGTCCAGGCGCCTTTTTTCGCGCTGCTCTTGAGGCAGGTCTCGATGAAGGCGAGGCCGGTCCAGCCGTCTTCCACGGTGGCGTATTTGCTGCCATCGCAGGCGAATTTCTTGCCGGCTTTCCATTTCCGCACATCGCCTTCGAAGGCGCGGTGGAGACGGGCGAAAGCATCGTGGAAGGCCTCCGGGTGACCGGCGGGAATGGTGGGCTCGGTGAGGAGCTCCGCCGGGGCGTTTTTCGGGATGAATCCGTCGCCTGCTTGCACCGCACCGCGCCAGTAAACGCGATCCGGCTGGTTGGGCAGGCAGATGGTGATTTTCTCCGGTTCTTCCTGACGCCAGATCAGGCTGCCCTTGCTGCCGGCGATGGTGATGCCGAGATCGTTCTTCGAGCCGATGCAGATCTGCGAAGCACGGACGAGGGCTTTGCCGCCGTTGGAGAGCTTGCAGTAGATGGTGAAGTGGTCGTCGAGCATGCGGCCTTCGACGAAGGTTTCGAGCTGGGCAGAGAGTTCGGTGACGTCGAGACCGGTGACGTAGCGGAGCTGCATGAGGGCGTGGGTGCCGATGTCACCACCGCAACCGGAACCACCGGCGCGCTTGGGATCGACCCGCCAGGCGGCTTGTTGCTGGCCGGTGGCTTCGAGCTTGGAGGCGAGCCAGCCCTGGATGTAATAACTGTCCACCCAGCGGATGTCGCCGAGCAACCCGCTCTGCACGATGTAGCGGCTGAAGCGGCTGGTCCAGTGACCGAGATAGGTGTGGGCGAGAGCGAAGGGAACGTTGAGCTTGCGCGAGGTTTTGACGAGATCGTTGGCTTCCTTGAGATTGAGGCAGAGCGGTTTCTCACAAAACACGGCGATGCCTGCCTTCATGGCCTTCATCGCGGGGTCGTAGTGCACGAAATTCGGCGTGACGATGAGGATGTAATCGAGCTTTTCCTCCGGCGGAGCGGTGGCGTTGGCGGCGATCATTTCATCATAGGAAGTATAACCTTTGATGGGATAGGGCCAGTTTTTCGCTTCCTCGAGGGCGACAACAGGATCCGGGAACAAGGCTCCGGCGACGATGCGGCGGGTGCCGTCCATGTGGATGGCCTTCTGATGCGGGTGGACGATGAAGGCACCTTTTCCGCCTCCGACGAGACCGATGTTGAGAGGTTTGTTAGACATGATGATTTCTGATAGGTTGGGTGGAGATGATACTTGGGGGAGTGGAGTGAGTTATCAGTCAATTCAAGCCTTGCCCTGCCAGTCGCCGAAGTCGCGAAACTTGGCATAACGCTCTTCCAGCAGGCGGTCGAGCGGCAGGGCGGAAAGCTCCGCAAGATGGCGCAGGACGCAGTCGCGGAACGCATCCGCAGTGGCCTGGTGGTCGTGATGGGCTCCGCCGGTGGGCTCGGCGATGACGTCATCGATGAGGCCGAGTTTGCGGAGGTCCGGAGCGACGAGCTTCATCGCTTCCGCCGCTTCCGGTGCGTGCTTGCGGTGTTTCCAAAGGATGGCAGCACAGCCTTCCGGGCTGATGACCGAGTAGTAGGCATTTTCCAACATGACCACGCGGTCCGCGACGCCGATGCCAAGCGCTCCACCCGAGCCGCCCTCACCCAGAACGACGGCGATGACGGGCACTTTGAGGAGCATCATTTCCCGCAGGTTGTAAGCGATGGCTTCCGCGATGTTCCGCTCTTCCGCGCCGATGCCAGGGAATGCTCCCGGAGTATCAATGAGAGTGATAACGGGCAGGCCGAATTTTTCCGCAGTCTTCATGAGGCGCATGGCCTTGCGGTAGCCTTCCGGGTGGGCGCTGCCGAAGTTGCGCTTGAGGTTTTCCTTGGTGTCCCTCCCCTTCTGGTGGCCGATGACGACGACGCGCTGGCCGCCGATGCGGGCGAAGCCGCCGGGCATGGATGCGTCGTCACCGATGTGCCGATCGCCGTGGAGTTCACAGAATTCCGTGAAGGCCAGGGCGACGTAATCAAGCATGAACGGGCGGTTCGTGTGACGGGCGATTTGCACGCGCTGCCAGGGGGTGAGGTTTTCGTAAATCCGTGCGCGGGTTTCCGCGAGCTTTGCCTCCATCATGGAGATCTCGGCGGACATGTCGATGTTTTGGGAACTCGACTTGGTGCGGAGTTTTTCGAGTTCGCGTTCGAGTTCGACCGCGGGTTTTTCGAATTCGAGGAGTTGCATGCGCGGAGTTTCGGGATTCCCGGAGCGGATGCAAGACAGGAGATGGCCCTTGTCTTATCGGATTTCCACCTCGTTGCCGACGCGGGTGAGCAGGCTGATTTCCTCCATGTCCTGCGGGCGGAGCAGGATGCCACCGGCGGGTTTTTCATCATCGCCATCCCAAGCGCGGATTTGCAGGGCAGGCTTGGCCACTTGGATGATCTTGCTGGCGCCGCGGTAGTCCTTGGACTGCGGGGCCACTTTCTTGCCATCGAGCTCCGCGACCTTGGAGCTGATCGTGCTGCGCGTGGCG
>JALOTR010000674.1 GCA_025457805.1 Akkermansiaceae bacterium
CAAACCATCGATGTGTGGGGATCTCGTTTTCCTGATCAACAAAAAGGACGAAGTTATCCACTCCGCCGTTTACATCGCGGATGACCTTGTCTTCACCAAGAACGGCATCAACTTCGCCCAACCCTGGATACTGATGCGCATTCCCAACCTGCGGGCGGTTTTCAGTTATCAGGACGAGCCCAGAATTGTCAATTACCGCCGCAAGGAAGCCTGAGCCGGATTCAAGGTGCCTGGCGCGGGTGGAAATCGGAAATCTCCCGAAGTTTTTCCCATAACTTCTTTTCCTCTTCTGTGACGATCGAGGGCAGGACCACCTTGAGCACCGCATGGAAATCTCCGCGCTCGCCGGTTTTTCCTTTTGGCAGCCCTCTGCCGCGCACGCGAAGTTGTTGATCGTCCTCACTGCCTGCCGGCACCCGCAGTTTCACCCGGCCGTCCAGCGTCGGCACCGCAATCTCGGCACCGAGCACTGCTTCCCACGGGGCGATCTCCAACTCGTGGAAAACATCCGCGCCTTCAGTGTGAAAATCAGGATGCGCGGCGTGGCGCACCCGCAGGTAAAGATCCCCCGCCTCGCCACCGCCGGAGCCGGGATCTCCTTGGCCGGGAACGCGGATGCGCTTGCCATTGGTGATGCCTGCCGGAATTCGGACCTGGAAGGTATGTGTTTCGGTTTTTCCCGTGCGCGGATCGGTCGTCTGGAGTGAAACCGGACGCACCGAGCCATTCATCGCCTCCTCCAAGGTCACCAGAATGTCGCCCTCGATGTCGGCTCCCTTGCGCTTGCGGGCTCCGCCCTGCGGTTTGGAATATGTGCCTTCATCGAATCCATGGCGGGTCGCTCCGCCGAAGAATTGTTCGAAGAAATCGCTGAAACCCGTTCCGCCGAAGTTGAAATCCTGCGCGGCGCCCCGCGCCTGGCGGCCTGCGTGGGGATTTTGCCAATCCATGCCGAGTTGATCGTATTTTTTCCGCTTCTCCGGATCGCCCAGCACCTCGTGGGCCTCATTGATCTCCTTGAATTTCGCCTCCGCGTTCTTTTTGTCGGTGGCGACATCCGGGTGGTGCTTGCGGGCCAGTTTCCGGAAGGCCTTCTTGATTTCGTCTGCGCTGGCCTCCCGCGAAACTCCCAGAACGGCGTAGTAATCTTTGAATTCAACGGACATGGATGGTGGATGGATCAACCGGAAACCCGGCCTGCCTGAAGCCTAGCAGAAGTTCCGCAACATGTCGAATTTCCTGCAAGCCCGGACAGCCTCTTCCCGCTGGCCCGGCAATCCGGCAAGCAAGGTTTCCGTTGTTTCTCTGGAAAACAACAGCGAGGCGGGGGCGGTCACGGGCGAGAGGGCTTCAGACGGCGCAGGAAAAGGGTGGCGAGGAGGGCGAGGAAACCGAGACCTGCGCCGATGATGCTGATCCATTTCCAGGGGATGGGAATGTCCATCCGGAAGCGGGTGACGATGGGGGTGCGGATCGCTTCCGCGAGGGGGCTTTCCCAAATGAGGGTGCGCCCGCCGTCTTCAGTGCGCGTGGCGTTGTGGCCGGAGGGGACGCCCGGAAGGTGGATGATGTAATCGAGTCGGTGCCCGGCGAAGGCGGAGGCCGGCAAAAACGAGGACCCGGGCAAGGCATCGCCGGGGCGGATGGTGCGGCTGAAATCCAGGGTGCGGCCGGCGAGTTTTGCATCGACGACTCCAGCGAGTGAGACGGCAGAAGGAGGGAGGGACTTCATGCCAGTGCCTTGCGCGGCGTTTTTGAGATCGAGGGCGGAATCGAATTGCGTGGTAACGCGGATCTGCGTGCGATCGCCCTCCGTCCGGACCTCACAGGTGGATTCCGAAATTTCCGGTGTGGATTGGATGTAATCGCGAATCATTGCCAGAACCGCCGCGTCGCCGCCCTTCATCTGGACCGCCCGGGCCGGGAGTGAGTAACGGATTTCCGCCCGACCGCTGCCATTCGGTTCGATCCAAACCTCCTCGCGGCCATCGATGCAGGAAATCAGTTGAAACGAACCCGCCGCCACCAGCAGGCTGGCCCAGCGTCCTGCTCGATTCATGACAGCTCGGAGGGATGTGCCGCGTGGAAAAGGGCGGGCAGATCGGGCAGATCGGATGCAGATTTGGCCCGTTGGGAGGCGATGATTTTTCCGTTATAATAGAGAAATGCGCCGGGCATTTGTCGGCCGTCTCCAGCCAGATGCCCCACTCCACAGCCCTTGAAAAGAGAAACGAGCGCCAGCCACAGGACCTTGGGGCTGGCGAGTTCGGCAAGCCCGCCCTTGCCGAGACCAAAAGCACGATAGAGTCTGCAATGAGGATCGGCGATCCGCGTGATATCGCTGTGATCGGCGAGATATTGGACTTCGTCGCCGGTTCTCAACATGTGGACGAGAACCAGTTCCGCATTGCGGGAGCGGGCTCTTTGGTGGGTTTCCTCAAGGCCTTTCAGGATTTGCCGGGTGAACGTGCAGCCGAAGTGGCGGAGGAAAACCAGAACCAGTTCCCGGTCCTCAGACGCTTCGGCCAGCGTCACACCCGTGGAGAGGCGGAATTCCGCTGCAGCCGCAGCAAGCCCGGGCCCATTCCCGAGTGAGGGGTGGTCCGATCTGGCTGGCAATGGAAGCGCTCCGGACATTTGGCGTCGAATCCCGCATCGGTTGTGTTTGCAATCCCACA
>JALOTR010000675.1 GCA_025457805.1 Akkermansiaceae bacterium
AATGATAGTCCGAGGCCTTGGTCGGTTTGTCTTCCGGAAGCTTGAGCACCTTGCGCAACTCCGGCGTCGCATTGTTCCAGCAATAATCCAGCGCGATGCGGTTCGGGAAACCTGCACCCGTTCCGCGCGTGCCCTGAATCAGGTTGTGGCGCGAGTAGGGGCGGGGACTGCTTTCGTCCCATTGCACCATCACCGTGCGGCCGAGAGTCGTCTTGATGATGGACGTGCTCATGTCACCACCCTGTGAGTAATCGATCTTGTTGAGCGGGGAGTCCGGCTTGAATTTCTCCTTCGCATACAAAGCGTGGTTTTTCGCCGGGGAGGAGAAGGAAACCAAGCGGCGGAAATTGTCCTCACTGCGGCCGAGATTCATGTATTGTGCCACCGGTCCCAGACCATGGGTCGGATAGAGGTTGCCGTTTTCCTTGGCCCAATGATGGGTTCTCCAGAATCCCGTGCCACGGCCGTGCTCGACATTGTGCATCTGTCCACGGAGCTCGTGAATGTAGGCGGCCTCGCCATGGAGGATTTCGCCGAACACGCCGAGGCGGCACATGTTGAGGAACATCAGTTCATCGCGGCCGTAGTTCACGTTTTCCAGCATCATGCAATGGCGGCCGGTGGCCTCGGAGGTATCGACGATGCTCCAGAGTTCTTCCAAAGTGGTAGCGAGCGGCACTTCCACGAAGGCGTGGGCACCTGCATTCATCGAGTCGATGGCCATCGGCGCGTGCCATTCCCAAGGAGTGGCGATCCACACGGCATCGGGCTTGGTCTCCGCCAGCATTTTCCGATAGGCGTGCTTGTCTCCGAAATAGGTTTTGACGTTCTTGTGGCGTTCCGGATCCGCCTTGAGGATGCTGGCCTTGGCGCGCTCGCAGAGGTCTTCGTAGATATCGCAAACTCCCACAAATTCCGTACCCTCACAGGCCGCAGCGTGGGCATAATGAGTGGGACCGCGGGCTCCGACGCCGATGATGGCGACTTTGACTTTCTCCAACTTGGGAGCGATGAAGTCGCCCATGTATTTCGCCCCGGCAGCGCGGGACGGGGCGGTGGATTGGGCGTTGGCTAGAGCCGGCAATGCCGCAAAACCGGCGGTGAAGCCACTCAGGGCCTTGATGAAATTGCGGCGTGGATTCTCAGGATGCTCAGGGGTAGGATTCGGTGTCATAACAAAAAATACGGCGGAAGTTACGCGGCGACCTTGGCGGTTCATTCGGGAAAATGCAAAGATTGGTTTTCAGCAGACGCGCGCCAATGAAGCGGCACCGCCACACGGCTTTGCTTGCGGTCACACCCGATCGGGGTTATCCCTTCCCCCGCAAACCGACACCCATGAGCCCATCATCATCCCCGAAAATCACCGCTTATCTCAAAACCTTCTGTGGCTGGAGCGAGGGCGTCCGCGCCATCATGCGCAAGTATGACCTCGATTTCGAGGAAAAGGACATCATCAAGAATCCCGCCTTCCGCTGGGAAATGGAGCAACGCAGCGGTCAATCACTCTCACCCTGCGTGGAAATCGATGGCCACATGCTGCCTGACATCAGCGGCGAGGAAGTCGAAACATGGTTGATTTCCAATGGCTACCTCACACCGAGTGATGCCGCGCCGGATGCGCCCATCAACTCCGCCTGCACCGACGAGCAGCACGAAGCCATGGCCCTCGGCCGCCTTCCGGTGCCGGGAAAAATCCGTTTCCTCGACTGAAATCGCGGGTCGTTCGGAAAAATTGACGATTTTTCAGACAAAAGCCCCGCCAAGGGGCATTACCCCTCCGAGTGATGGAGTCTCCTTCGAGCGCCTGGAAACAGTGGCTGGCCGAAAACGGTCCGCGTCTGCTTCTATTTGCCCGTGGCTGGAGCAATACCCGCCAGGATGCGGAGGACCTTGTCCAGGACGCCATCGTCCGCATGTGGCATCACCAAGCCGAACAGGGCGGGGGACCACCGGATCTTCCATTGGTTTTCTCCACCATCCGCTTCTGTGGCCTCAACCACCACCGCAGCGAGTCCCGCCGGAAAAAACGCGAGGAATCCATCATCTACCTCAATGATTTCCAGGACGTCTGGCTCGATCCGGTGCTGGAAGAGGATGAAGAAGCGCTGATTCTCCGCGATGCCGTCCAGAATCTCAGCCAAAAGCTCCGAGAAGTGGTTGTCATGAAATTCTGGGGCGGCCTCACTTTCCTTCAAATTTCGGAAACCCTCGCGATTTCCCCCAACACCGCCGCTTCCCGCTATCGCTACGCATTGGAACAACTGGCGCACGAGCTGCGCCGCATCAAGGAGGTCCGCCGTGCAGAAGCCTGATCCCATCGAAGACATCCTCGCCCGCCTCATGCCTCCCGCCCTCAGCGAGGAAGGCCAGCGCGGAATCGAGGCGATGATCGACGAACTTGCCGGAGAAATAGAGCCATCGCCGCAGATTCCAGCCGTCGCTGAGCTTCCGGTGCTCGAAGTCGTCCGCAGCCCATGGCCACGCCGCATGGCTGCCGCTGGCATTGCCGCCGCTGTGGCCGCACTTGCTGCTGCCCTGATTCCTTCGTCATACGATCCTGCTCTGGATTCTGTCGCCGCCCTTGATGCGCAGGTGCAGGAAGAATTGCCGCCTGAGTTTGTTCTGGTTTCGGAATCCGACCGCATCGAGTCGTCCACCGACGAAGCGACCGC
>JALOTR010000676.1 GCA_025457805.1 Akkermansiaceae bacterium
GAGCAGGGTGGAGTTGCCGGAAATGGCGGCTGTGAGATGTTCGGAGACCCAGCTTTTGGCAGTGCCGGGAACTCCCAACAGCAACAAGGCACGATCCGTGGCAAGCGTGGCGACGGCGACTTCGATGATCCTGCGATCGCCCACATACTTGGGTGAGATCACAGTGCCATCCGGCAATGTCACACCTAACAAATAATCCGTCACCGCCCAGGGTGATAGCTTCCAGCGCGGCGGGCGAGGGCGTTTGTCGTGGGCGGCGAGGGCTGCAAGCTCCGCAGCGTATTCGGATTCGGCATGTTGGCGGAGGACGGTGGTGCTCATGGGATGGTAAAGTGGGAGATAAGGGATTTGCGAAATTCGAGAACGGTGGCGAACTCTTCGGCGGCAGGTGGGAGTTCTGAGAGTTTTGCCAAGGATTCGAGGCGTTGCTGGATGCCATCCTGCGGGATGCAAACCGCAAGGGCGCGGGCCTGTGGGCGGGTGAGGTTGCGGAAATACACCGGAATGGCCGCATCGAGCTGGGCAAGAATGGCATGTCCTTTTCCGCTTGGCGGTGCTTGTCGGCACGCGGCGAGCAGATCGAGCAAGAGTGGAGTGGGAAAATCTTTTGCCATCTCTTCGAGCAGTGCGAAGCGGGATGTCACCGTCATCGTTTCAAACAGCACGCTCATGAGATATTCACTTGGGGGAATGGCGATGGGCCTCGGACTGAGTTGATTGAAGAAACGAATCAAGCGTTCCGCCATCGAGCGCGACGGAATCCGGCGCGCGGCTTCGATCCAGCCAAGGAGAAGCGGGTCTTGCCAGTCCTTGTCGATTGGGAGATGGAAGAGATCATCGGGCTTGCATGCCAACAACTCCGGCCAATCGGCGATGGGCACGTTTGCAATGATTTGTTGCAACCACCAGGCGCGTTCGCCGGTGCCTTGTGGAGGCTTCTCCTTGATGCCATCGGCCGCCCAAGCGGGATCATAGGTCGTGGGTGGGTGGGGAATGATGAAGCGTTTCAACAAACGCCGTTCGATTTTTACATGGTTTCGAAGACGCTCGTGAGCACGTTGCCTGAATCCCGAGCCTTCGATTTGAACCAATGCAACGGCCGCCAGACCGCGCACTTCCTGACGACGATCCTTGAGGGCCAAGTTTTCCAACCATTCTTCATCGCAGGATTGCGGGCTTTCACCGATCACCCGCAGGATGGACTCTCGCATGGCCGGGTCTTCGCCCGACCATTGGGAGGCGATGGCTGCAGCCGCGATGGAAGGATCGATGCCGCGGGTCTGGCGCAACCATGCGATGCGTTCGGCGGGCAGTCCATCGTCCCATGCGTTTTCGGGCACGGTGGAGGTTTCCAGAATCCACGAGAACTCCGGGTGCTTGCGGGCCATCCATCGACCGCGTTCACCGGCAAGCGCTGGGATGATTTCCCGCAGTGCAGGGTGCTTTGATGCGGCCTTCAACAACTCCGGCAAGACCCGTGCAGGCACAATGCGCTGGGACATCGAAGCGAGGTGGAGGCATTCCGGGAGCACTTCCGGAAACTCACCGGCGAGCAAACGCTTCAACAGGTCCACGGCTGCTGGAGGAAATGCTTCTTTCGTCTCGGGCGGGCAGGGATCGCTGGATGCATCGTCGGCAGATGATTTCATTCCGGCCCGATGGAGGGTGCGCAGGATGGCAAGTCCGTGCAGGATTCCGGTGGACGGATTTTCCACAGGAATCGCCTGCCATGTGCCCTCCAAAGATGGTGCCGGGGCAGGGGGCATCACCGCCATGCGGGCGGAACCTAACAATGCAGCAGCGATGAGTGGATCCTGGGTCATGGCTGTTGGGGGGCAAGGGGGATCCAGGTTGCGCCATCTGCGATCGCGAGGAGTCGGATAGAGCGGCCATCCCATTCGCCGCACATCGGAGTGGTGCGTCCGCCACAGATGCAATCCACGATCAGAGCCTGATCTCCGTGAGCCGTCCATGGCAGTTTCCGATTGTTGGAATCGGTTAGATAATTGGTTTTATCACTGGGTCTGAGTGATATCAGAAACGGCAGGGATCTCACCAACGGGTTGCAGGCTAAAGCATGGCCAAACGATTCGAGTAAGGAATCCAATCCACAGGCAGGAGCAGAAGGAATCCCCAACATTTGAAAGCCTGCTTCATTTTCCGGATTTGCCCTGAGAGGATAGAGGCCGGGGTGAAATTTCAGCGAAGCGTGGACCGTCGCGCCGAGTGGCCACGGCTCGAGAATCGTTTGCTGCACCGGGGCGAAACGAAGCAAGCGCGCCCAGCGTTGGGATTTTGTGCCAAACAACCACGTCGAACTGGTGATCAAACGATCGCGTTCGGACACGCGGCGTCCGGCGATGAACCAGTGATCTTCGATGGTTTCGCCTGCATCCTGACCGATAGGTGCCTTGCCGCCGATCTGGGCGCGGAGTTCCGCTTGTGTGGGATCATCCAGTTGATCCGCCTGTTGGATCGCGTGGAGCAAGAGATGGAGTCGGCCGATTTCCAGTGGCAGTTCGGTATCCACATCCGGATCGCGCAAGATGACGTCTGCGATGTGGTGAAGATTTCCGGCAAGTCCCGGTGCTTGGCAATCCACCATGCGTTTGGCGAGGTTTTCCCAAGTGCTGGGACATCTTGCGCTGCTGGCGGCGAGCCCTTCGCGGGTAAG
>JALOTR010000677.1 GCA_025457805.1 Akkermansiaceae bacterium
TCATCACCCTTGCGCAGCGTGTGATGCAGGCGCGTGATATGCTCTATATTGGCAGAGGAACCTCGTTTGCGATAGCACATGAGGCTGCGCTTAAAATGAAGGAAATATCCTATATTCACGCTGAAGCCTATGCGGCGGGAGAAATGAAGCATGGCGGCCCCATTCAACACGCAACTAACAGCGAGGTTGCGCTTATCGCAGCATGCCTGCGGCTTTTTCCGTGGCAGCGATGAGTGCCGCCACGTCTTCCGCAGTATTATAAAGCGCAAACGAGGCCCTCACGGTGCCGGTGATGCCGAAGCGTGCCATCAGCGGTTGGCAGCAATGATGCCCGGTGCGGACAGCCACCCCCATCTGATCCATCAGCGTGCCGATATCATAGTGGTGGAGGCCTTCGATGGAAAACGAAAGCGAGCCCGAGCGATCCGCCGGCCCGTAGAGGTGGATGCCCTTGATGGAGGAAAGTCCCTCGGCGGCGGAGCGGATCAATTCCATTTCATGCGCATGGATCGCCCCAACGCCGATGCCGTTGACATACTCGATGGCCGCCGCCAGTGCGATGGCACCCTCGATGTTGGGTGTGCCGGCTTCGTATTTGAAGGGCAGCCCGTTGTAGGTGGTTTTTTCGAAGGTCACCTCCTTGATCATTTCGCCACCGCCGAGGAAGGGAGGCAGGTCATTGAGAATTTCCGCCCGCCCCCAAAGCACGCCGATGCCGGTGGGCGCGTAGAGTTTGTGGCCGGAAAACACCAGGAAGTCCGCTCCCAGCGCCTGCACATCGGTGGGCAGGTGGGCGGCCGATTGCGCGGCATCGATGAGCACGAGTGCGCCCATTTCCTTGGCTGCACGCGTCATTTCGATCACCGGATTGACCGTGCCAAAGGCATTCGAGATCCAGGTCAGCGCCATCACTTTGGTGCGGGAGCTCAGGATTTTGGAAAATGCCTCCTGATCCAGCACGCCGTGGTCATCGCAGGGAATGATTTTCAGGACGGACCCCGTGCGTTCGCAAAGCATCTGCCACGGCACGATGTTCGAGTGGTGCTCCAGCGCGGAAATCAGGATTTCATCCCCAGCGCGCAAGCGGCCGGAAAGGGCGAGGATGTTGGAAACGAGATTGATGCCCGCAGTGGTGCCGGAAGTGAAAATGACCTCATCGGTGGACGCCGCATTGAGGTAAGTGGCCACGGTTTTCCGCGCGTTTTCGAAGGACTCGGTGGCGGCGCGGGCCAGTTGGTGGGTGCCGCGGTGGATGTTGGAATTGATCGCCTCGTAATAATGCCGGGAGGTCAGCAGCACCGACATCGGCTTCTGGGTAGTGGCCGCATTGTCGAGATACACCAGCCTGCGGCCATGGATCGATTGGTCGAGGATGAGGAAATCAGCGAGGAGGGATTCGGTAGGAAGCATGATGGAGCAGGCAGGGGCGGCGCGGGGAGGGTGCAGCATCCCGGGGTGCGCCGCAATGCCGGAATTTCCCGGCCGAGGACATCCGCCCTTGCGGTGCGCGCCTTGCGCGGCTTGAATCCCGCCCCGCCGGCATGTATCTGCTGAAAAAAGTCATCCAACTCCGGGAAAAGGCCCATCCGGATCACGAAAAACCCTTCCTCGAACACCTTGAGGATCTGAGGGTCATGATCACACGGGTGGTGATCACTTTGTTGGTTTCCACGATTCTGTGCTTCACCTTCCAGAAACAACTGATGGAAGTGCTTTTGCGCCCCTTGCAAGAGGTGGAATCGATGCGCCAGCAGGAGAAGCTCCCGGTGGTCGATGAAAACCTGCCACGTCCCGTCAATGCGGAGACGTGGAAAAAGGCAAAGGCGCTCGAACAATCGGCCGTGGGACTGGACCCCGCGGTGCGTGAGGCGCTCTACCGCGAATATGAAGACCCAGATCTGGTTTTCCATGCCCGCTCCGTCGGCCTGTTGCGGGCTGTCAGTGCCTTGCCCGAGGAAAAGCGCGCACCCTTTCTCAAAGCGCTGGATGTTCCGGACGATCTCAAGAAACAAGTAACCGCATTGTTGAAATCAGGCCCCAACCAGTCGGGGCCGGACACGGGTTTCAACAACCGCGACGACCTCATGAACCTCTCGGCCTTGAGGCCTACGGAGACCTTCATGCTCTCGATGAAGTTGTCCTTGTTTGCAGGCGTCATCGTTTCGTTCCCGCTCTTGTTGATGTATATCCTCCAGTTTGTGCTGCCGGGACTGCACTCTCATGAAAAGAAGGTGCTGTGGCCTGCGATGGCGGTCGGTTTCGGACTGTTTCTGATGGGGGTGAGTTTCGCCTATTTCGTAGTTCTGCCGCGCGCCCTTTTGTTCTTCTCAGGTTGGAGTGGCAGCCTCGGGGTTTCCAACGACTGGCGGATCGGTGAATACATTTCATTTGCCGCGCAGTTCACCCTGCTCTTCGGCCTCTCTTTCGAACTGCCGGTGGTGGTGATGGTCTTCGTGAAGCTCGGCTTGCTGACCTACGAAACGATGTCGCGCACCCGCTCCTATGCCATCGTCGGCATCTTCGTGGCGGCTGCCATCCTCACGCCCACGCCGGATATCTTCACGCTCACACTCATGGCCCTGCCGATGATCGTGCTTTACGAAATCTGCATCTGGCTCGCGTGGTTCGATCGCCGCAAGAACCGCATGCAGGAAGAGCAGGAAGCCCGC
>JALOTR010000678.1 GCA_025457805.1 Akkermansiaceae bacterium
TCCGAATGGTTGGTATTATCTGGATGCCTTCATTCTCGATCATGCACAGGAACCGCTCAAGGCACCCAGCGTGTTCAATTTCTATCTCCCGCATTATTCACCGCCCGGCCTGCTGGCAGAAGCGGGATTGGTCGCACCGGAATTCCAGATCGTGAATGCCTCGTCGGGAACCACAGCACCGAATTATTTCTGGGATCATATCACAGGCGGTCTCCACCGCTGGGGCGCGACGGCGGACAAGAATGTCACACTCAACCTTACCCAGGAAATGCTTCTCAACGTGCCGCCTGCCGCAGTGAATGATCCCTATCCTTCCGTCCAGCCGCTCGATCCGGATGCATTGCTCCGGCGGCTGGATTTGGTTCTCACTGGCAGCACGCTGGAACCGGAAACCTTCCAAATCATCCGCGAGGCACTCGAACGCATTGGCCCGAACAGCGTGTGGGAGTGGCCGAGGGACCGGCTGAAGCTTGCCATCTATCTGATCGTTTCGAGTCCGGAATTCGCCGTGCAACGTTGATCCATTTTCCCATGAAATCCTCATCCATCTCGCGGCGCAAATTCATCGGCCCTCATCGACCCATGCGAATTCTTTCGCGGAATATCAGTCAAGCCGCGGCAACCTTGCTTTGCAGCAAGAGGATTTTCATCCGATCCAGCCGGACAACACGCCGGGGCGGAGTTTCGGTGTGCATCCTTCCATGCCCAATCTCGCCGCGCGCTTCACGGCGGGCGATGCGGCATTCGTTGCGAACGTGGGCACCTTGATCGAGCCGGTGGCAAACCGCGCACAGGTGGCAGCCGCTTCCAAGTTGCTGCCGCTTGGATTGTATTCGCATTCCGATCAAATCGAGCAATGGCAAACCAGCGTCCCCCAAAGCCGTTCGGGCATCGGCTGGGCGGGGAAAATGATGGATTTGATCAAGGATATCAATCCGGGGCAGGCAGTATCGATGAACATCTCGATGGATGGCAGCAATGTGTTCCAAAGCGGAGTGAGTGGTGCGGAGTATGCGGTGAATCCGGGAAACCAGAACGAGCCAAATGGCGGCGCGGTTCCTTTGGTTGGGTATTCGTCATCCTACAATCCAAACAATGGTTTCCAAAATGCGGCGAGTTCGGCCGTGGACAGCATGCTGGCAAGGCAATATAACAATTTGCTTCAGGAGACCTGGCAAGCAAAGCGCCGCACCGCACAGGAAGCATTCGCGCTTTATTCAACTGCCACAGCGGGCTCTCTGCCGGGAAACATATCATTTCCCAACACCGCGCTCGGCCGCCAGCTCCAACAAGTGACCAAGGCCATCATGGGTCGCAACGGACTCGGTGCCATCCGCCAGACCTTTTTCGTCAATCGCGGGGGTTGGGATCATCACAGTGATACTTTGCCACTTCAGGAGGCGATGTTGCAGGAAGTGGACGAGGCCATCGGTGCATTCTGGAATCAATTGGTGGCGCTTGGCATCGAGAACCAGGTGACGCTTTTTTCCGCATCCGATTTCGGACGCACGCTGACCAGCAACGATCGTGGATCCGATCACGCATGGGGTGGCAATCACTTCGTCTTGGGCGGCAGCGTGGTGGGGAAAAACATCTATGGCCAATACCCGAGCCTCGCCGTGAATCCGGAATCGGGCAGCGAACTCAATCCGCTCGATACCGGCCGCGGGCGATTGATTCCCACGACGAGTTGCGATCAATACTTCGCGGAACTCGCGCTCTGGCTCGGCGTGCCCGCTTCGAGCCTGCCGCTTGTGTTGCCGAACATCGGGAATTTTTATTCGAGCAGCAGTTCCACACCGCCCTTGGGATTTCTCGGGTGAATCATCGCGCGGAATGAGGATTGTCTTGGCGCGGCTGCGGGGGATCGGTGAACATCCGCGCCGTGCTGAAGCCCCGATTCGAAACTGATCCGCTGGAAGATCCCAAAGGTTTCCGCGATGCGCTCGTGCGCTGGTTTTCCAAAGAGGGCAAGGACTACCCATGGCGCAGGACGCAGGACCCTTACGAGATTTTGATTTCCGAAGTGATGCTCCAGCAAACGCAGATCGCGACCGTGCTCGGGAAGGGCTATTACACGCGATTTCTTGAAACGTTTCCCAACGTCGCCTCGCTGGCAGCCGCCGATGATGCATCCCTGCTCAAGGCGTGGGAAGGACTGGGATATTATCGCAGGGTGAGAATGCTGAGGGATACGGCAAAGGCGGTCATCGATGCTCATGGAGGGAAATTTCCTGTGGAGGAAACGGAGTTGATGAAACTTCCGGGAATCGGCCGCTATACCACGGGTGCCTTGCGGGCATTTGCATTCGGAGTCCCGGCGGTGTTGGTGGATGGCAACGTGGCAAGGGTGCTGGCGCGCTTGATGGATTTTTCCGAACCGATTGATGACGGCGCGGGATTGAAGCAGATCTGGAACTGGGCGGAGCAACTCGCGGATGCCAAACGACCAAGGACTTATCATGCCGCCTTGATGGAACTCGGGCAAACCCGCTGCCGCCCGGGTGTGCCGGATTGCCTGTCGTGCCCGGTCGCGCGTTTCTGCAAATCCCGCGAGCCCGCCGTCTTGCCGGTGAAGGGCAGGAAAACCGCCATCACCGATCTCGAGGAACATGCTCTTTGGCTCCGTGATTCCCAAGGCCGCGTGCTCCTGCATCACGGCTCCGGCAAGCGCCGCACCGGTTTGTGGCAATTGCCGGTGAGGGAGGCCGCCGACCTCGATGCGCATCCGATCCTCACCGAACATCGTTACGGTATCACCCGCTACCGGGTGACCCTCAAGGTGCACGACGGCGGCAAGGCCCGCCCGCGCTTCAAGCTGGCCGAGGGGGACGCCTGGGTGGAGGTGGAAAAAATCCGCTCACTGGCCATGGCCGCGCCCTTCCGCAAAGTGGTGGAGAGATTGTTGGCGGATTTTTGAAATCAGGTGTGACGAACGGGCGAGGCTGTGCTTTGTTGCGCGCGGATGGAATTACTTATGCGTTTGTCCGGAGTTTTGATCGCAGTTTGCTTCGTCCAAGCGTGTGCCATCGCTCCCCCGCCTGACCCGAAAGTTCCCGGCCCCGAAGCGAGGCGCTTGGTCGCGCAACGGGTGAGTGCCGTCGTGGTGACGGATCGCAAGGAGCTGGGTTCCTGGGTGCGCGG
>JALOTR010000045.1 GCA_025457805.1 Akkermansiaceae bacterium
TGCCGGTTCCCACGATGACTGCGGAGGTGGTGGGATTGTCATTGAAAACGGAGGGGTGTTCCGCATTGAAGATCACAGGAACGGCGGGCGCACCAGCCATTGCCCAGTTGGTTGTACTGGCATCCCAATTTCCATCCGTGCTCCCGGTCCACAATTGATCCTCGAGGGTGATCAAGAGATCGATCGAGGTATCTGCCGTGTTGTTGACGAGTTGATAGGTCGCAGCTCCTGGTGGTGCCTCAAGCGCGAAGCGCGAGAACTCGGTGGTTCCGAGAGGTGTGCCGGTGTAGTCGATCAACTTGATGGTTCCGCCGGAGGTCGGCGTGCCAAGGATGTTGATCAAATGCGGGCCGGTCGGCGGCGCGGTGACTGTCCCGGATAAAACGATGCTGTCATTGGCGAGGCCGATGCGGAAATCCGATTCACTGTTGTCTTCCAGCACCAGCGATCCCGCTTGGGATGTGCCATTGGTGGCGGCGAGACCGACGGTAAGGAATGCACCGTCGCGGACCGTAAGGACCCCGCTGCCTACCGATGGCCCGAGGCGGATGGAGCCGGCTGCGAGATCGATGTTTCCGGAAAACAACGAACTGTTTCCGGTAAATGCCACGACTCCTGTTCCGGTTTTGCTAAGGCTTCCGTTTCCGGAGATCACATTGGGAATGGTGACATTGGCACCGCTGCCATAGTTGAAAACCAGCGCGCCATTGTTGGTGACGGCGCTTCCTCCAATGAGACCCGATCCGCCGCCATCGCCCGCTTGCAGCGTCGCACCGGATGCAATCGTGGTGGCACCCGTACGGGTGTTTTGGGCAGTGAGAACAAGGGTGCCTGCGTTCACGGAGAGATCAATGTCAGCCCCCAATGTTGTACTGGCGGATGCAGTCTGCCTTCCTACCAGGCCTGCCAGCGTGAGCTTGCCGAGACCGTGCTTCTCCAATGCCAATCTGCGGACGATGCCTCCTGTTGAGGCGTGCGAGAGGATCAGACCGTTGAAAGTGGTGTCCGCTGCCTGGTCGATGTGCAATGTTTTCAATCCCGCGCTGCCGGAATCGCTACGCAGGGATCCGAAGCCTGTTAGGGAGGTAAGGTTGAGGGTTTTTCCATTCCAAGCATCGCCATCCAGAATCACATCCTTGGCGCTGGTTGTGCTGCTGCCGGTATCGAGCGCGAATGCCGTGCCTGAGGCTTGGGTGATGCCCGTCGTCCGACCGAGATAGAAGAAGCTTCCAGCCGTTGTGCCGGCTGACGTCGTGGCGTTGCCGCCGCGGAGCGCGAGAGTGCCATTGAAGTTCAGGGCATTCGCCGTGTTGAGCTGCGTCATCTGAAGATTGGCGGTGCCATTGTGAAGCGTGAGGGTGCCGGTCCCCGTGACGCTGGTGAAAGTGAGCGTGCTGTTCGCTGCGCCGGTGGTGATGGCGAGGTTTTGGGCACCTGTGTTGATGGCTCCGAAGTTGGAAACGAAATTTCCAGTGAATGCCATGCTCACATTGCCCGACGCTGCGGATACGTTCAATCCGCCCCAGGTCAAGGCGGCAGTGAGGGCGGTCGTGGCATTGGCAAGCGTGCTCGAACCGTCCCATGTGGCAGTGTCCGCCACGGTCGGCGCGGCGGCGGGGCTCCATGCTGCAGCCGCAGTCAGGATATCGGCTGTGCCGGTGCGCGTCACGGTGGCAGCGTGAGCGCTGGCGAGCGCCGACAGAATCAGGGGAAGATAGGAGGTGGCGTGCTTGAGCTTCATGGGAATCGGGATTTGACCCTGCACGGATACGCCGGGTCTGAGCCAGCGGCAAGGGGGCTTGGCTGGTCGGTCCGGCAAACCGGTTTCAAGGAAGCACCCGAATGCGGAAGAATCGGCGGATGGATGCGTCTGCGGCGATGCCCGCACTTGAAGTGCTGGATGTTGCGGTCAGCACGGTGCTTCCAGCAGCCACATTCCACGTGATGAGATCACCGCTTTCTTCAATCACATAACTCTTTCCCGGAATGCTGCTCCATTCCATTTGGATTTGAAGGCCGTTTGAGATTTGGGAAATTGCGAAGACGGACGATGATTCGAGGGGATCGGTGCCTGCGAAGTATTCACTTCCATTGCTCGCGCCGTCGCCATCCGCATCTGCTGCCGAGTTGCTGATGTTTGGATTCAATCCATGGAGAATTTCCCACGCATCCGGCATGCCATCGTTGTCATTGTCGATGCCCGGATTCATCAACCATGCCTCCTCGACGCGGGCGAAGGTGATTTTTGTATAATTGTCCTTCTCAAGCAACACGCCGATGGATTTGTCCGGCAGGATGCAGATGGATGAATAGGCTCCGGGGCCGGCGTAGAGCAGGCGTGAGACGGGCCAGGTGTCGCCGCCGTCCGGTGAGACGCGCAAGGTGAAGTTGGTGCGCGATGACGAACTGGCAGGATTGCCGAAGACGATGAATTCTTTCGGGTCTCCCCGATGCGTGCTGGTCCACTGGATCACGCTGCCCTGGCAAACGGGGTCCGGCACACTGGGGAGGCGGAAGAGGTTTCCCCATGTCCCGTTGCGCATGGGTTCCGCGCCGCCAGGGCTGTAGCGGATCCATGCGCGCTGGCCATTGGACCCGCTCGGGGTGCGCATGGAAAACAACAGGCGGCCATCATCGAGTTCGCAAACGGTGTTTTCATTCGTCTGCGGAGATGCGGTGGGTACGGCAGAACCGAAATCCCAAGTGACGCCGTGATCATTGCTGAAAACGGAGCAAACACGGACGGTGCCAGTGCTGTCGCGGTATTGAGAAGGAAATACCAGCGTGCCATTGCGCATTGCAATCCCATGGCCGGGACCCTGGAAGACGAGCCGCCAATTGATATCATCTTTGACAGCGGTGGTGATATTGATCGGGGGCGACCAACTGAGTCCGCCATCGGTGGATTTGGTGAGAACATACTGGCCGGTGTCGGCGGGATCGGTGCCCGCGCCGGAACCGTTGTAACCGTTGTTTCCAAAGGACCAAAGCGCTGCCACCCACAAGGTGTCTGTTACCGGATCATGCAGGATGCAGGGATCTCCCACTCCGTTTCCGGATGAATTGGGAACGGCGGCATCGAAGTCGAGGATCACCTGCGAGCTGCTCCACGTTGCTCCTCCGTCCGTGCTGCGGGAATAGCCGACATCGACATTGGCGGGCAAATCGGAACCGCCGGTGTAGCGATGATCATACACAGAGTGAAGCACGCCATCGGCATCGCAGACGATGCCCGGGATGCGGTAAGTGGTCACCCCACCTTCGCCACTGGTGCGGACGTCCGAAAAAAGCGGCACCAGCGCAAGGGTGAGCACTCCGGCTGGATCGTTGTTGGTGGGAATGATATCGCCGGATTGAGCGCCGGAAAAGTTGAGTGATTGCACCGCGGCATCGATGGTGGAACCGAGGACACCATGACGCGCAGGAACCGCTGTTAGATAGATGCGGGTGGTGTCTTCCGGCATGGGTAGATTCAAAACCGGCGACCATTGGGTGATTCCCCCGGATATCTCCGCCAGCGGCGCGGATGATGGATTGTAAGTGCTTCCTGCATGGATTCGCCACGTGGTGACAGTGCCCGGCTGGCTTTCGCGAAGAGCGAGCGTGAGTCCGTTCAGCGTGATGGTTCCACTGGCCTCGGTCGTGATCGGGATTTCCAACACCGAATGCGCCCCGAAGCGTGGAACTTCACGCGGCGACTGGCTGACTTGTGCTGAGAATGGCGGGCCCGTGGGTGTGCCCCAGCTTGCGGACCAGCGATTGTTCAAGTCGGTGATTTCATTGGAATCGAGCGATTTCGAATAAACCGCGATTTCCGCAATCTCCACGGGCAGGCGGCTGAAGGGCGAGCCACCGTTGGAACCGATGATCAAACCACCCAGGCTGGCGACTTCGTTTTCGCTGATGGTGGCGGCGAGTGTGCCATTGATCCAGTGAGCTACGGTGGTCGTCGTATTTCCGACATTGGGCGTGAAGGTGAAAACATGGCGCTGCCAACCGGAGCTGGCCGATGTTGTGACAGGATCCGCGAGATTCCATGCGATGCCCGCACCCGATGGTGTTACTCCTGCCTGCCATGAGCCGCCGCGCACTTGGGTGCGGGTGCGGCCGGTGTTGGTGGATCCATCGAAAAGATATCCATCGTTGTTGCCGGTGAGGCGGCAGAGGACGGCGATGCTGCGGGCTCCGGTCAGTGTGCCGAATTCGGTGGAGTTGTTTGCCCAGAGATCGTTGCTGCCATCGAAGCGCATGACCTGGCGTTGGTATCCGTAGGTCGTGACATTCCTGCGAAACACCTGGCCGGAAACACGCCGGGTGAGATCGCGGGTGGCGGTGGCATCATGCACGGCTCCCCAACGGGTCACGGCAAGCGATGTATCCAAGCCACAAGCATGGTCGGCGACATACCATGCATGGAGGTTGGTCCAGGCCGGAAGCGGGCGACTGGCATGGAGATTCATTTGGAAGGTTGCAGCGGCAAGGCGCGCGCCTAACAGATAGAGGCTGTCCGCATCGAAATGAATGCCGAGTCCATCGAGGTTGTGGGTCGTGAGTCCTGCACCGGATGCGAGGTCGATATCGCTGCGCGATGATGCAAGCGCAGCATGGCGGCCACGGGTGGTGTCGCGGTCGGTTCCACTGCCGCCGATTTCACCGATGATTCCCTTGAGGTTGGTGGCACCCGGAAGGTCTGCTTTGAGATTGGCCAACAATTCGGAAAACCGGGTGCCTGCGGCATCCGCTTCGACGCTGTTGTTGGTTTCTCCCTGCACATAAAGCAATGCGTTGAAGCTGATGGCATCAAAACCACTGGGAGGGCTTGCGGCGGCATTGCTGGCGGCGGTGACGAGGCCTTGATAGGCGCTGTCAGTTCCGCTGTTTTTTTGCCAGAGCGTATTGCCTCCGGTGGAAGTGGTGGACTTCACGATTCCAAAATTGCGGTTGCCGCTGTCCCAAAGCAGGCGGGCAAATGCCAACTCAGGGCCATAGGAACTGGCTGTGGAAAGGGTGGTCCATGTGCTGCCATTGTGAAACCAAACGCCACCGGTCAATTCCGCAGGATGGGTGCCGGGAGCAGCTGAGTTGAGGCTGGTGGTGGCGGAACTTCCCCGTGCATTGCCAGCGCCTGTTAGAAGAAAGACGGGCAGGCTGTTGATGGCCGTGGTGCCGTCTGCGACAAGGGGATTGGTTCCGTTTTGGAATTCCTGAAGATTGGTGAAGGCGTCTTCATCCGGATTGCCGGTTGCCGACGCACCGGTGAGCGTGGAGAAGTATTGATATTCCCATGCATCGGGCATGGCATCGCCATCACTGTCGGTTCCCGGTGGCAAAAGAGCGCTGTTGGTGAAGCGGACGTGATCCAAGGTGACATCGAAGTTGTTGCCAAAGGTGCCCGACGTGTAATCGCCAAGGATCAAGCGGCTGTCGGTGCCGGTTTGGTCATAGGCGGTTCCGTCGAGCGGGCTGAGTCGCACCCCATTGCGGAAGACATGGTATCTGCTGTTCGGCGCATCATGGACGATGCGGAAGGTATGGAAATTGCCATCCAGATTGTTGTGGGAAACATTGAAGGATTGGCCACCATCGGCGTGGTCCTGTGTGCGGCTGCCATGAACTTCCACCAGAATGCGGCGCGCGCCCACACCTTGCCAAAGGACGAACCCGTTGGCATTCACATTGCATTTCAAGCGTGTCTCAAGCGTCCATGAGCCGCTGGCGATGCCGCTCCAACCCGCAGCAGTGCCTTCCACCCAGCGCCCGCCGGTCGATGGATGGACCACGCGCAGGTCGGTGGCTTCCGGCAAACTTTTGGTCAATGTTCCACCCGCTTCGGCCCAGCTATTGACATAACTCGTGCCATTCCAAATCTGATTCCCTTCAAAGCGACTGTTAAAATTTTCTGACGCTCCTTCGAGATAGGGTGGGGGACTGGTGGCGGCGGGCATCGGTTCCTCGATGATCCCCAGTGCAGCGGCGATGCGATCACCCACATGCAGTTCTCCCGCAGCATTCGGGTGAACGTTGTCATAAGTCATCGTCACCGCATTGAAACCGCTATTGGCATCCGCGATCCAGACGGGAGAGGTGGTCGAGGCTGCGTTTTTTGTGATCGCGAGCGCGGGGAGTTGGGCGTTCACTGCATCCACCGCATTGCGCATGGCGGTGGTTTGATTGGTGTAAAGCAAGTGGTTCACGAAAATCCGCACCGAGGGGTTGGCGGCGCGGAGTTGATCGATGAGTGTGGAAATGTCCGCGATTACTTGGTTGGCGGAGTTGTTATCATCGCCGAGATCGTTGATTCCGATCATGATGGAAACCGTATCGGGAACATAAGTGGTGCCGGTGTTTCCGGTATCCGTGGCACCTGGATCGGGATAGGGCACTTTGTTGCCGAGCGTGTCCAAATCGTATTGCTGCGGACTCGCCTGCGCGGTCCAGTTGAGCACAGTGCCTTCGCCTCGATTCAGGCTGCGGCGGTTGGCGGGCAGTGGCAGGCGGGCGTTGATCCATGAAGCACGCCAACCATAGTGGCCATCGTGAAGGTTCTCGAACACCTGGCCGTTGATGTTGGGTGTGGTGAGTATCGGTGTGGTTTGCGGTCCGTTGACAGTACCAGTGAACTTATATCCGGCGGAGGTGCTGATTGGAACATTGGCTTCGGCAAGGCGTTTGAAGATCTGGTAGCGATAGCTGGGGCGGTCGCCATTTCCTCCCTGAGTGATCGAGTCGCCGATGAAAGTCAGTTTTCCATAGTTGCGGGCAACGGTGCCGGCGCTGAAGAATGCCTGGGCGAAGCGGCTGCCGATGCGGAGCTTGGCCGCACGATTGAAATGAAGGCCATCGGTGACTTGCGATTGCAGATCGAGATTGGGAAAATAATCGATATAGGAGGTGGTCGCTGCGATGGCGGCGTGGTTGCTGCGCACCGTGTCGCGGGCGGTCCCGGCAGCGGCGATGCCTCCGATGATGGCGTGGAGGTTGGCGGCGTTTGGCAGATCGGCGCGGAGGTTGTCCGCGAGTTCCTTGATGCGGGTGCCGGCGAGGGCTGCTTCGGCGGTGGTGTCGCTTTCACCTTGGAGATAGAGCAAGCCTGCGATTTCGAAGGTGTCGCCATTGTTCGTCAATGTCGTGGTGGCCGCCTGCACGGTGGCGACGACATGCGCATACATGTGGCCGTTGGCAGACTTCGACCAATTCGTGTTTCCACCACCACCGCGTGATGCCTTGATGATCGCAATGTTTCCAGCTCCGGCGCGGGTGAGGCTGCGGGCAAATCCGATCTCCGGTCCCCAATGGGTAGTACTGCCCGGGTAGTAGTTTCCCTGTTGGGCTTGCAGGGTGGTGAAAACCCCGCCGGAGTTGCCAAGCGATGTGGTGGCGTCGGCGACATTGTGCCAGAAAAATTTCACCCGCGAATCCGCTGCATCGACCCCGGGGGAAAGGTCGGTCTCCGTGCCATTGGTGGTGCCCAATGAGTTCGACTGGCCGGTCAGGATGAAAACCTTGTAGTGGGCGGCGTGTGACAGTGAAAGTGCTCCCATTAGCAAAAGCATGAGGGAGGCGATGAAAAAGGAATGGAGCATGGCGGGCGTCAGGAGAACCTGCTTTCTTCCACCTTCGGATTCAAAGGGAACCCGGTGGTTGGATCGACCAACCAGACAAATTGTATGGGCGGCGGTGGGGCTGGGCCAAAGATTCTTCAATGATCTTCTGCCGGAGTCTTAGTGGGGGTTGTGTCGTGGCTTTGAGTGATTGGCTGCATGGCGGAGGCAGCCAGCATTTTGTCCCGCAGGCCATGGATCCTGAGGTCCGCCTGCGGTCTTTGGATGCTTCGGAGTTGTTGCCGACTCCGCTTCGCGTTGAAATGGGTGAGGCCCGCTGGATTCCGGGTTTTGCCAAGGGTTTCGGGATTGAGATCGATCCGGCATTTGCCGCGATGCGCGGGGAGTTGATCGGTGCATTGAAAGAGCAGGGATACCCGGTGCCTGCCAGGGAGGGCCATGTGCCGATGCGGGTGGAATGGGTGAAGCGGGCGATCGAAGGTGCTCCAGCCCGCGTGGCGGATCAGGCCTATCAACTGGTGTTGAGTCCAGGCTTGGTGAGAATTGCCGCCGCTGGCGAATCCGGCGCGTTTTATGCGGTGCAAACCCTGCGGCAGCTCTTGCCTGCGGCAGGAAATGAAATGCGGGAAATAAGCGTCACCGATTGGCCTGCTTTTCCTTTCCGTGGATTCATGCACGACACCGGCAGGAACTATCAGGAACCCGCGCTGATCAAGAAGCAGATTGAGATGTTTTCGCGATACAAGTTGAATGTTTTCCATTTCCACTTCACGGACAACCCGGGTTGGAGGATTGAATCGAAACGACATCCGGAATTGCAATCCGAGGCTTCGTTCTCCCGCCATCATGGGAAATTCTATACCCAGCGTGAGTTCCGTGAGATCGTGGCCTTTGCACGCACACGGCAGGTGTTGGTCATTCCCGAGCTCGATGTGCCCGGGCACTCCGCGGCTTTCCGGCGTGCGTATGGCATCGATCGGATGAACTCGCCCGGTGTGCGGGAGCGGTTGATCGATCTGGTGGACGAGTTATGTCTTCTGGTGCCTGCGGCGGAGATGCCTTACATCCATCTGGGGACGGACGAAGTGAAACCCAACGAACGGGTTCCCTTGGAATGGCTGGAAGCCTGTGCCGCCACCGCCCATCGCCATGGCCGCAAGGTGATCGGCTGGAATCCGGGCATCCGGATTTCCGGAAAGGGTGAAATGGTCCAGCAATTGTGGACCGAAGGATCGCGGCCATGGCCGAACAAGCCGTATTTTGATTCCCAGTCGAACTATTATCTCAATCACATCGATCCCTTCGAGATGCTGCCGGCGATGAGTTATCAACAACCCTGCCGTTGGGGTGAGGACGAGATGAAACTCGGGCCGATCGCCTGTGTCTGGCACGATGACCGTGCGAGGGATGGAAAGGATGTGATGTTGATGAATCATGTGGTGCCCGGCATGTTGTTATTCAGTGACAATGCCTGGCGTGGGCGTCCTGCTGACGAACCCGATTGGTGGTGCCGCCTGCCGCAGGTGGATTCGCCGCTTTTCGCCCGGGCGGTGGAGTTGGAAAAACGTCTCTTGGCCCAGCGCGACCGCTGCTTTGCCGACGAGCCATTTCCATATCTCCGCCAGACGGATCTGGAATGGCGCTTCATCGGCCCCTTCGATCATGGAGGCAATCCGGCGGCGGTGTTTCCTCCCGAAACCGAAGGCATCCAGCCCGGATATCAGTTAGGCGGACGCAGCGTCACGTGGTGGCCCGATGCCGTGCGAGGAGCCACTCATTATCCCAGTCATTTTTGGTATCGATCCCACCTCAAGAAAGGATCAGGCACGATCTATGCATTTACCCGCGTGTGGTCGCCGGTCGATCAGGATGTGGGTGCATGGATCGGTTTCAATGCATGGAGTCGTTCGTCCGGCCGCCGCCGTGGGGGGCCGACTCCTTCTTCCGGCGAGTGGAACCGCAGCCAGGCCGCAGTTTGGGTGAATGGCAGCACCGTGGCTCCTCCCGTGTGGAAACAGCCTGGGATCGGTGGCACGGAATCCGAGGAAATCCCGTTGATCGATGAGGATTACTTTTACCGGGCACCTTCCAAGATCCATCTGCGCAAGGGTTGGAATGAAGTGATGGTAAAAGCCCCGCACCGAGATGAGTGGAAATGGGTGTTTACCTTCATCCCGGTGCAGCCCACCGGACGTGGCTTCAATGTCCGCGAGGTGCAAGGGCTGCGTTATGATGCCGGCTTCGAAGGCGCAGAGGCCGAGGAGTTCGCCCGCTTGCTGGCACAGAGGGATGCGCCGGAATCCGAGGCCGCGGATGATGGTTTTGGTCCGCCTTGTTCCTTCGGCAATGCCACGATGGGACCGCTGCTTCGTTTTTCCTCCACGCTTGGGATCTGGAGTGCGGAAAACGGCCACGCAAGCATCATCGAACCCTCCGCCAAGCAGCGCCTTCTCAAGATCGAAGGCGGCATGGACCGCCGTGTCCAACTCGACCTGCCGGATGTGGAAACCATCGATGCCTTGTCGTTGTTTCTCCGCCGCTGGACGCGCAATG
>JALOTR010000046.1 GCA_025457805.1 Akkermansiaceae bacterium
AAAACCTCGTCCTCCGTTCCACTGGCCGGGTGGGGGATCTCCTCCTCGTCACCGGAACCCTCGGCGGATCGCTCCATGGAAAACACCTCGATTTCACCACGCGCATCGAGCAAACCGATTGGTTGGTATCAAATTTCAAACCCAGCGCCATGATGGATCTTTCCGATGGCCTCGGCAAGGATCTGCCCCGCCTCGCCGCCGCCTCCGGATGTGGTTTTCACATCGACGAAGCCGCCATCCCCTGCACCCCCGGCAGCAGCCCCAGCGCCGCCATCCGCGATGGTGAGGATTTCGAAATCCTCTTCGCCCTCGCCCCGGAACTCCTCCCCGGCCTCCTCGCCGCCTGGTCCACTCGCTTCCCAGACCTCCCCCTCAGCCACATCGGCCAACTCGTCCCCCAAGAACAAACCGCCACCCTCAGTGGGGGATGGGAACATTTTTCCCAGGATTCCGCCGCTGATCCCTGAGGAGAAGACGGAAGACGGAAGACGGAAGACGGAAGACGGAAGACGGAAAAGTGGCACTCTTTTCTCTCTTCTCTAGCGCCTCCAAGCTCCCCGCTCCCCGCTCCCATCACCTCCACCGCTTCACCAAATCCCCATACGCGTCGATGCGGCGGTCGCGGAAGAAGGGCCAGATGCGGCGGAAGTTTTCCACCAGCGTGAAGTCGAGGTCGTGATACAGGATTTCCTCGTTTTCCGTGGAGGCCTTGGCGACCAGTTCGCCGTAGGGATTTGCCACAAACGAGCGACCCCAGAATTCCGTGCCGTCGTGAGTGCCGGAGCGGTTGACCGCTGCCAGATAACAACCATTCGCCACCGCATGGCCGCGCTGGACGGTTTCCCAGGCACAATGCTGGGCAACTCCCAGCTCGGCTTTTTCGGCTGGGAGCCAGCCAATCGCGGTCGGATAAATCAGCACCTGCGCCCCACCCAAGGCCATCAGGCGGGCGGCTTCCGGATACCACTGATCCCAACAAATCAGCACTCCCAGCTTGCCAAACTTCGTCTCCCAAACCGGCCAACCGGTATCTCCCGGCGTGAAGTAGAATTTTTCCTCAAAACCGGGGTCCTGCGGGATGTGGGACTTCCGGTAAAAGCCCAGCAGCGAGCCATCCGCATCGTGAATCGCCGCCGTGTTGTGATACAGCCCCGGCCCCCGGTGTTCGAACAGCGAGGACACAATCACCACCCCAAGCTCGCCCGCCAGTTTTCCCAGCCGATCCGTCACCGGCCCCGGCAGCGGGTCCGCCAAGTCAAACAACGCAGGGTCCTCCACCGTGCAAAAGTAGGGCGTGAGGAAAAGTTCCTGCGTCACCACAATATTCGCCCCCTCCGCCGCAGCCCGGCGGATGAGTGCCTCATGATGATCGAAGGCTTCCGCCTTGGTCGGAAAAGTCTGGGATTGGAGCAATGCAATGCGCGGCATGCCCGAAACCCTACAAGGAGCAAGGAGCAAGGAGCAAGGAGCAAGGAGCGAGGAGCAGGGAGCAAGGAGCGAGGAGCGTGGAGCGGAGCAGCCCAATTGGAGCGCGGAATTCATTCCGCCGCGACTCAAGGAGCCTGGGCGTCTCGCCCACCGCACAAATCCCCCAAAGAGCGGCGGAATCTCCACCCTTCGTAGCCTTGGACTGCGCGCAGCCTGCTGCCGCTTTCCCAAGCCAGCCTGCTGGCAAGGATTCGTCCCCAAGCGCCCCACTTCGAAGCCCATTTGGAGCACGGAATTCCCACCCTTCGTAGCCTTGGCGAAGAAGAGGCCGTCCGCCGTGTCCATGTGAGGACAATGAAAAGCGCATCGCGCGCTCCATTGTCTCCTCATGGTCGGGGGCGATCCGATATCGCCCCTCCTTGTTTGCCCAGGCCGCGCCCAGTTCGCACTGCGCCGCTAACTGATAACTGACAACTGACAACTGATAACTGATAACTGATAACTGATAACTGATAACCGCCAACCGGGCACGGTCATGCCAGGGGCAGGCTGAGGATGGCTTCTGTGCCGCCGCTTGGGGCGGGGTTGAGTTGGATGCTGCCGCTGTGGAGTTCGGCGGCTTCTTTGACGAGGGTGAGGCCGAGGCCGGTGCCTTTGCGGCCGGCGCTGTGGTGGCGGAGGGAATAGAAGCGTTCGAAAATTTTGTCCTGCGCATAGTCCGGGATGCCGGGGCCGCGGTCGCGGATGTGGAGTTCCGCCATGCCATCGTTTTCCAGCAACTTGACTTCCACGGCTTCGCCGCGCGGGGAGAAGTCGATGGCGTTTTCCAGGAGATTGGTGACGGCAGCGCGGAGGATGAAGGAGTCTCCTTTGACAGGGAGCAGGGCGTTCATGGGTTCCACCATCAGTTCCACGCCGGCAAGGTCGGCGAGGGGGCGGGCTTGGTCGATGGCGATGGTAAGAATATGGCGGAAGTCGATTTCCTCCGCTTCGTCGAGTCGTGCGCGGCTTTCGATGGCGGAGAGTTCGAGCAGGCGGTTGATGAGTCGCTCGCTGCGTGCGGTCTCCGAGCGGATGTTGGTGAGGAATCTCCGGCGGGTTTCCACAGGCATTTCCTCATCCAACAACTCGGCGGCACCGCGGATGGCGGCGAGCGGACTTTTCAATTCATGGGTGAGAGTTTGCACATATCTTTCGACATATTTCCGGTCTTCCAAGGCATCCCGCATCGAGTCGAGGGCGTGGGCCAGTGTATTCACTTCGCGGCCGATGCCGATGCGGGGTTTGGGTGGTCGCTCGCCGCGTTCGATGGCGCGGGCGTAGTCGGTGATCTTGCCGATGGGGTGGAACAACCATAAGAATACCACGCCGATCAGAAACAGGATGCCACCGCCGATGAGGCCGCAGGCGATGTAGATGATGCGCCGCCGCTCGCGAACCAGCGGCATGACATCGAGTTGGGGTTTGTAAACAGTGAGAACGCCTTTGGGTTTTTGCGGGTCGCCGATGAGTGCGGCGACATAGAGCACGGAGGTGGAATTGTCATTGGGTTGGTCGCGGGTGCTGCGTGCACCATATTTGCCCGCCAAAGTGAGCGAAACATCTCGCCGGCCCGAGTAGTCCTCGCCTTCGCGTTTGGCGTTGCCGGAATCGAAGATCACGATGCCTTTTTCATCGGTGATATAAACATCGATGCCGACATTGCGTTTGAGGTGATCGAAGATTCTTGCCTCGAAGCGGCGGTCGCGGGCGGCGGTGAAGGCCTTGCGGAGTTTGTCGGTATCGAGGGGTCCATCGTCCGAGGCGTTTTCCACGATCTCCGCCAGCACGTGGGAGGCATCCACCATCATTTCCTCCGTGGCTTGGAAAGTCTGGGGCTCCACCTCGGCCAGGAAGTGGCGGGCAAGTTGATAGAACCCGAGCGTGATGATGAACGCGATGAAGAAGAGCGTGACCCGGGTGAAGCGCATGAAGAGCTTGGAGGTGGGAGCTTGGAGCTTGGAGCTTGGAGGTTTTGGCTTTTATCTAACAGGCGGCTTGGAGGGAATAGCCTAGGCCGCGGCGGGTTTCGATGAGGTTTTCGGCGCCGGGTTTGGCGCTGCGGAGTTTGGCGCGGATGGATTTGATGTGGGCGTCCACGGTGCGGTCGGTGACGGCACCGGGATCCTGCCAGGCGTGATCGAGGAGTTGATCGCGGGTGAAGACGCGCCCGGGTTTTTCCATGAGCACGAGCAGGAGTTTGTATTCGTGGGCGGTGAGATCGAGGGGTGAGCCATCGAAGTGGATGCGCATGGAGGAGGTTTCGTGCAGCAGGCCGTGGATTCCTTGGCCAAGAGGGCGTGATGAGGCATCGGTGGCGGATGGTGCATGATGGCCCCGGCGGAGGATGGCGCGGACGCGGGCGACAATTTCCCGAGGTGAGAAAGGCTTGGTCACGTAGTCGTCGCCACCGAGTTCGAGGCCGAGGATACGATCCACCTCGCCATCGCGGGCGGTGAGGAAGAGGACGGGAATGGACGAGGTTTCACGGAGTTTTTTGCAGACTTCCAGTCCGGTCATGTCCGGCAGTCCGATATCCAGAATCGCGAAGTCGTGGGGATGCCCAGCAGCGGCGGCGAGGGCATCCGAACCGGTGAGCGCGTGGGTGACGCTGAAGCACTCGGTCTCCAACGCATAAATGAGGGTATCCGCGATGGCGGGTTCGTCTTCTACCAACAGGACTTTTGACATGCGGGCATTTCAACGGGTCCGGATGAAATGCCAATGAAGAAAGCATGAAGAATGGCCGCGCCGCCGGAGGTCAGAGCGTGCCGCGATCGAGCAGGCCGTTGATCAGGGCGCTGCGGGTATCGATGGCGGTGACCTTGCGCTTGGCGGTGGCCTGATGGGTGATTTCGCGAAGGCGCATCATCGACTTGCCGCCGGATTGGGCATCGTAGCTGTTGAAGGCGATGGTGAAACGCGAGCCTGGCGCCACGGGTTTGCCGTTGTGTTCGAAGCTGGTGACGTTTTTCTCGCGATCCAACTTCAGATCGAATCCCCAGAGGATGCGGTCCGAGCGGTAGTTGCTGCGTTCCTCTTTCATCACCTCGATGATTTCCTCGGCGCTCAGCTCAGCTGTCATCAGGAGGTTTTCATAAGGAAGCATTTTCCAACAATCCGCCACGGTGATGTCTCCCGGCGGGATGTCGCCCGTTCCGAAGGTGCCGTGAAACACGCCGTCGACGGGAGTTTGGTTGCGCTTCAAGGCCGCAGCGAAAAGTTCACAGAACAAGGTGACGAGTTCATTTTTCGGTGGCTTGCCGGAGATCGTGCGGGTGGCGGTGGCGACCTTGCGGGCGAGTTGGACGGCGCTTTTCTTGATCTCCGGGTCCGCTTTTTCCATCACGATGGGATCGAGGGTGAAACCGGCGTCCATCAGTGTGGTGGTGACCTTGCGGCCGGTGAGCTTGCGGGTTTCCGGATCGAAGGTGAGGTCCACGCGGCCGCAGTGGATGCCATGATAACTGGCCTGCGTGCAGAGCACCTTGCCGGTTTCCCAAGCGGGCTTGTCCTGATGCGTGTGACCTGCGATCAGGATGTCCACGCCGGGGACTTGATTGAGGATTTCGCGCAGCGGGTTGGCGAAATCATCCTCACGCCGCCAGCCCATGTGGCTCATCACGACGATGGCGTCCGCTTTGGCGGATTGGGCCTCCGCGACCGATCGTTTCAGCGCCTCCAGTGGATGTTCCACCACCACGCCACCGAGGGTTTCCTGTGCGAGCCAGAAGGGAAGGCCTGGTGTGATGAGTCCGACCAGCGCGATGCGGAAACCACCGACCTCCTTCATCATCCACGGCATGACTTGTTTCCACGCGCCATCCAAGGTGCCTGGCAATTTGCCATCGACCCGGATGTTACCGGTGAGGATCGGGGACTTGGAAATCGTGAGATTTTTCTCAAGTGCCTCCGGGCCCCAATCGAAATCGTGATTTCCAAGCGTCCACGCATCGTAGCCTAACAGATTGAAAAGTCCGATCATCAGGTTCCCGCCGTTGTTGAGGCTCTCGGCCGTGCCTTGATAGACATCGCCGATGTCCACCAACAACGAGTCCGGTGCTTCGAGACGCCACTTGCGGATGCAGGAGGCGCAGCGGGCGAAGCCACCTACGTTTTCCACACCTTCGTAAGTCCGAGTCGGCAGGATGTGGCCGTGGAGATCGGTGGTGTGGAAAATGGAAATCGTTTTGCCCGGGCGCGTCTCGGCACTGCGACCAAAGGATGTCGCTCCCAACCATGCTCCACCGCCAGCGAGAAAGGCGCGCCTTGAAATCGAAAATCCACTCATGGCGCGGAATGTGGCAGGATTCGCCCTGAACGCAAGCCGCCCGCTCACTCGAATCCGAATGAGCGGCGACGCACCGCCCGCAGCGGATAGCGCCCGCCGCGTGCCTCGCGCAGGGGATCGAACACGCTGTCCATCCCCACTTCCTTGATTTCGCAAACCTGCGCCATCAATTCGCCGAGCCGTCCTTTGGGAAATCCACGTTCCTTGAACCAGACGAGATACTCGACGGGCAGGTCGATGAGCGGCACGCCGGCGGGTGGGTATTCCTTGCTGCCGAATTTGCCGAAGGGCATGTGCATGTTGCCGATTTCCGCGAGCAGATTGCGGAAGGCTTCGCGGTCGAACTCGGTGAAGTCGCTCATGATTGCAAAGATGGAATGCAACATGCAGGAGGCGCAGGCGAATGGGAAATGAGCGATCATGGAAAAATCTTGCGCGAGACTGCAATATCTCGGGTTTCCTGACGTTTCGCTTTGACGAACTACGATGTCCTTCGTAAGAAATCCCGGATCGAAATCATGAAGTGCCCCCGCTGCGTCCAAAGAATCCATCGCGCGGCATCGTCGTGTCCGCATTGTGGGTTTTCGATAGCGGATGCGGATGCACGCTTCGGGGCGGAGGAAGTCCGCTTGAGGTGCCTCACGGACAGCGCGGGCATCCTGCGGCGTGGGGATCGCGAAAAAGTGTAGGCGGCCATGGAGCGCTTCGGGCGGCGGTTTCCGCAGGTTTTCGTGGCGATTTATACCGGCGCGTTGGGCGAGGTGGCCAACCTCCGGCAGTTCGGCGTCTGGCTGCTCAACCGTTCCGCCTTCGAGGATCTTCCGGCGGACAAACCCAACGAAGCGGGCATCCTGATCACCATCGATCCCGAGTCCAAGGCGGCGGGTGTGGTTTTCGGATACTTGCTCGATCCGTTTCTTGAGGAAGCCGATACCTTTGAATGCCTCTGCCGCGCCCATGCCTACTGGCTGGAGGAGCGTTATGCGGATGGCATCGTCCGGGCGCTCGCCCACCTCGAACTCATCCTCTGCAAGCGCAGTCGGCAGGCGAAGCGCGATCCCGAGCATTTCCAACGCAAGGTGCTGCCCGCCGCCATGATGGGCGATCTCGTGAAGCGGATCCGTGCCGGTCACCGCAGTCCCGCGCCCGAGGTGGAAACGACGGAGGTGCAACCATGAAATCAGGGCGCTGCTTCCAGTTCCTGATGCTTGCCATGGCGCTAGCGGCGGCGTCTGCAAGTGCCGTCTCGGTGGAGCCAGGCCTTCCATCCTGGAACGAAGGCGAGCGGGCCCAACTCGAAGCCGGTGGATGGGTCGCGGGCGGACTCCTGCTTACCGACGAACCGATTCCGGACGAACCCGAGCCACCCGCAGTCGAGTCCCTGAATGTGGCCCAACCCACACCCGAGGAAATCGTCGAAGAACAAACTCCCAGTGACCAGATCCCGGAACGCTATTGGCCGGAGTATTTCGATACCAAGCCACGGTCATTCCTGGTCGATCCGCAGGGTTTGCTTTCGCGAAACGATTACCGCGACCGCCTCAGTTTCCTCAACTATCATGCCGGGGATTCTTCCATCGACTTGTATGTCTATGTTTTCAAGGGCGATCAGGACATTCCGGGTGAAGTGCGTGATGAGGAACTCGTGGAACGATTTTATTCCGAAGGTCGTCCGGCCGCCGTGGTGTTTTATTATATGGGAGCGCCGCAACGCTCTGTCATGTATCTGAGTCCTTCTCTAACAGATGCGGTGTCCGCCCCCGAGCAGCGCCGCGCGCTCGAAAGCTCGGTGATGCAGGCCTTCAAGGATGTGGAACCCGCGGGCCAGATCGAGGCCTTCCTCGTGCAGATGTCCATCCGCATTTACTGGATGGAGCGCATGCTTCACGGCGATGCCGAGGAGCATGGCATCACAGCGAGGGCGGAAAGGCCGCGGCAGCAGGCGGTGAAAAAATCATCGATGCCCGATTGGATCCAGCCCTTGCAGGCATCGATTCAGCCCTATGTGCTGCCCAGCGGAGTTTTGTTAGGTTCGCTGTTTGCCGGCGGTCTCACCACCGCGCTCATGCGGCGGAGAAAGCGTTATCGTTTTCCCGAGTTCGAGGTGGAGCCTCGCTTGGGAGCTGCGCATGCTGCCGGGGTGGGCGCGGTGATTTCGTTTGCGAGTGCTGCCGTGCCGCCTGCCGCGCAACGCGATCAGGTGCCGGATTATCTCCGCCGTGCGTGACGTCGGTTTCCTCATGCTTGCTTGCGCGACTGGCATGTCGTTTGCTAAAGTAAGTTCATGATGCACCGATTTGCCTCTGCAAGAGCGGGTTTCACGCCCGCGGATCTCGCGTTCATGGAATCCCTCCTCGCGGGAGGCGGATCTTCCGCCGTCCTCACGAGTTTGTGCGAGGATCCGGATGCCCTCGATGCGATCCTCGACCTCAAGGAAATTCATCGCAGCCTCCTCGAAAGCCCGGTAGCCCTGCCGGTTTCCGCATCGCTTTATTTCTATGTCTTGGTTCGTCATGCCTTTCTTGATGGTGGCATCGATCACCGCGGTCTTGCTGATTATGTGGCTGGAGTTCTCGTCGAAAAACTCGACGCCCGGCCGGATCCGCGTCCCGGCACCATGCCCGGGTGGGTGACTCATGCGGTGGACTTTGTTTCCGTGATCCAATCCGCCCATGGCGTGCTGCGTTTCCATCTGCAAGTGGCCGCAGGAGATCAGTTCCTCGTGCTCACGGGACTTTATCCGGAGTTCCTCGATCGTAGGGCGGAACGCCGTGGCGCACCGGGTTCGGATTTCTATGAATCCTTCGCCCGCATCGCCTATCGGAATGCGGCGGATCACCCCGGCATCGCAGCTCCCATGCGTGAGTTGTTAGGTTTGCTATCGGAAACCTTCCCTGCCGCGAGGCGTTCGCTCAATCGCATGAGCGACCGTTGTTTTTTCTAACAAAAAAAACCGGACTTATGGGTCCTCGTCCAAGGAGATCCGCATCCTCACCAAATTTGTCCCTTCGCTGATCGGGATCTCCAGAGTAGCTTCTTCAAATCCTTCCCAAGGAGGATCATAAGGCGCTGAGGAACTTGTCGTGCCGGGTGGCATCACCTCCGTCCATGATGCGGCGGTCGATGTGAATTCCGGAGTGTAGGAAATTCCCAACACGGTGGCGTTTGTGCGGCGCGGATATCGCACGATGAGGGTTTCCGCTTCCTGTTCGGCCGCCAGCCCGAGGCGATGGCCGTCAGGCGTTGAGATTGAAGCTTCCTCGCCGTTTCCGCCGAATGCGTATTCAATCAGATTTGAAAGGCCATCTTGATCGGGGTCGGCATCCGAATCGGGATCGGACAATCCATCGGACCAACTTGCGTAGGTTTCCAGCAATGGCAGGGAAGTGGCGGTGGTGGATGCCGTGGCCCCATCGTGGAGATGGACGATCTGGGCTTGAAGGGCAGGAGATGAAGGCAGTGCGGACCATGTGGCTTCGATGGATTCGGCGGTGCCCTGGCTGATCCCCCCGCGGCGGCAATTCCATGTGGTAGGATTGATGTTTTGAAATATCCATCCGCTTCCACTGACTGCCGATGGAGGGTGGGAAAATGTCAGGGTGGCCGTCACGTTGTGGGCACTTGCACTGCCATTATTCTGCGTGCTGATTTGAATGGATCCGGATTTCAATCAGCCTCTTGCCATTTTGAAGCCTGCGAATCGAATGTACGTCGACGAAGACGCTATTCAATTGCTGCAGAATAGTCTCTTGCAAGTGAGAAGGATTTTGGAGAATCCGACCTGCCGATCGAGATTTATTGCCTCCATCTCGAGTCAGCATGAATACAAGAAAAATGATAAAAATTCAAACAAAATCTCGGAGAAAAATCACGGGAAGGAAAAAGCGAAACAGCTAGCTCATCCTGTCGATAAAACGGCGTCGCGACCATCGCCCGGAAAAATAAACACACAATCTTCTGGTCGTGCAGGAAAGCAAGCAGTTCCCTCACTTCCCCCGCAGCAACCGCGCGTCCCTCGCGGAAACGGTGAGATTACGGCAATTCCGGATGCTTCAGCAGGAATCGCGTCGATTGGAACGATGGAAACGTCTACAATTGCACCATTGATTCCACAACAGAAAATACCACAACCTCCGGTAGCACCCGTGGTTACCTCTAACAGAGCAGTGTCATTGAATCTGCAAATTGACACAGGCGAAGTGCAACCTGCCATTCCGAAATCCAACGGCAGTCGTCTAAACGGCCGTGGCAGCACCAACGCAAATGCCCCCAGTGTTCCCCACCAGAAAGTTGTGGACCGAGAAGAGCTCAAAAAACAAGCCAAAGCCAACTTCCGAAGCACTCCGACAAATA
>JALOTR010000679.1 GCA_025457805.1 Akkermansiaceae bacterium
GATTTCGTCCGCCAGCACGATGTTCGAGAAAACCGGTCCCTTGATGAATTCAAACTCGCGTTTCCCTCCCACGCCGGACTCCTGGATGATGTCCGTGCCGGTGATGTCGGCGGGCATCAGGTCGGGCGTGAACTGGATGCGGTTGAAGGAAAGGTCAAAAGTCTGGGCCACCGAGGAAACCAGTAGCGTCTTCGCCAAGCCCGGTACTCCCATCAGAAGGGCGTGGCCGCGGGCGAAAAGGCAGATCGCGAGCTGTTCGATGACCTGCTCCTGGCCGATGATGATTTTCCCGAGTTCCTCCCGGAATGCCTGGTAGGTTTTTCCTAGTTCGTCGATAGCGGCGACATCATCGGGGGGGAGTTGCTGGGAGAAGTCGGGGATGGATTCCATGGTATGCGGTTGGAAGCGAAGCTAAGAGGCGTGCTTGTTTTGTCCAGAAGCGAAGTGAGGAGGAATTCGGTCCGGATCGCTCCCGCGCAAAGAAAATTTCCATTTCCGGCTTGCCAGCCCCCGCTTGTCTGCTAAATCACCCGCCCCGCGGGACCTCCGGGGGCTCTCTTCCTTATCCCGCAAACAAGCGAACTCACGCACATTATGGCACGTATTCTTGGTATCGAAATCCCCAATGAGAAGCGCATCGAAGCTTCTCTGCCCTACATGTTTGGCATTGGCCGCCCTACCGCAGCCAAGATCCTCGAACATGCCGGCATCGACCCGAACATCCGCACGGGACAGCTCAGTGAGGAGCAGCTTGTGAGAATTTCCCAGGTCATCCAAGCCGAGTCGATCATGGTGGAGGGTGACCTCCGTCGTGAGCGCCAATCGCAATTGAAGCGCCTCACCTCGATCAATTGCTACCGCGGCATCCGTCACAAGCGCGGTCTTCCCGTGCGTGGTCAGCGCACCCGCACCAATGCGCGCACCCGCAAGGGCAAGAAGAAGACCGTGGGCGTGAAGAAGTAATTTTTAGAAACACTCATGTCTGAAGAAACCACCACAAATTCCGCCGAAACACCGGCGGTTGAGCCCGTAGCAGCTCCAGCACCCGCAACCACTCCTGCTCCTGAAGCAGCCGCCGTCGAAGGCGCGCCGAAGAAGGAAGTCAAACGCGACATTTTCGCCGAAATCGGCGGAGGTGAGGAAGAGATCAAGATCCACAAGGCCAAAGGCGCCAAGAATGTCACCCGTGGCATCGTGCACGTCACCGCCACCTTCAACAACACCCTCGTCAGCGTCACGGATGCCAACGGCAATTCGATCGGTTGGTCGAGCGCCGGCAAGATGGGTTTCAAGGGTTCCCGCAAGAGCACGGCCTATGCCGCTCAGGTGGTTTCGCAAGATGCCTGCCGCCAAGCGATGGGCCACGGCCTCAAGGAAGTGGACGTCCGCGTCAAGGGCCCCGGCTCCGGCCGCGAGTCCGCAGTGCGCGCCGTGCAAGGCCTCGGTCTTGAAATCCTCTCGATCCGCGACGTGACCCCCATCCCGCACAATGGCTGCCGCCCGAAGAAGGCCCGCCGCGTGTAATCCCCGAAACTCTCAAGAAATTCCATCATGGCACGTTACACAGGTCCACGCGCGAAGATCAGCCGCCGCTTCGGCGTCTCTCTCTTCGGCCCCTCCAAGGCATTCGAACGCCGCAACTTCCCACCCGGCCAGCACGGCGTCCGCGCCGGTCGCAAGAAGAAGAGCGAATACTCCGTCGCCCTTGGCGAAAAACAAAAGCTCCGTTTCCAATACGGTGTGCTTGAGAAGCAGTTCCGCGGTTATTACGAGGAAGCAGCCCGCCGCCGCGGCGTCACGGGTGTGATTCTCCTCCAACTCCTCGAAACCCGCCTCGACAACGTCGTTTACCGCGCAGGTTTCGGCAACAGCCGCCAGGCAGCCCGCCAGATCGTCAACCACGGCCACATTCTCGTGAACGGCCGCACGGTGGACATCGCCAGCTTCCAAGTGAAGCCCGGCGACGTGGTCAAAGTGGGTGGCAAGCCCTCCTCGCAACAGCTCGTCATCCGCATGACCGACCTCACCCAGGCCTCGCCTGCTGTGGATTGGCTCGATGTGGATAAGGACAAACTCGAAGCCACCGTCTCCCGCGTGCCGGAGCGTGACGATATCGATCCGCTCGTCAACGAGCAGCTCATCGTCGAGCTTTACAACCGCTAAAGACCCCTTCGGAGAAATCCAAAGCCTCTTTTCAAACAACGTCCGGACGCAAGTCCGGGCGTTTTTTGTTAGGAGCGTCGTCATCCTGACGACTGTTCCAAGCCGACATGTTGTCGGCCGAATCGCCTAACCCTAGAAGGGAAGATGTTAACCACTGATTTCACTGATTGAACTGATTTTGAAGAGCTTGGAGAGAATGAGCTGTTCACCTAAACGATCAGTAGATTCCCGAACAATTCTTTCTGTGAAATCAGTCAGAATCAGCGTAATTTGCCTCCGGCTATGTCCGTTTTACTCCCATTGTGGTAGGATTGGTCGACAACACCTTTGTCATTTTCCTTTTTGGCCTAACACCCCACCACGCCCCCGGCGGACACGCGGAAGCGCCTGATGCGCCCAAGCTCCGGCGTTTCCTCCAGCCAATCCAGGTGAGTGGTCGTGATCCACTTCTGTGCCAGCGGCGGAAGATGGCTCATCAGCGCGTTTCGGCGACCGGGA
>JALOTR010000680.1 GCA_025457805.1 Akkermansiaceae bacterium
CGATGGAGGCGCTGCCGGGCCAGACCGTGGCCTTGGTCGGCGCGACCGGTGCGGGAAAATCCACGGTCCTCAACCTGCTCACCCGTTTCTA
Organism: Akkermansiaceae bacterium; assembly: GCA_025457805.1. Taxonomy (GTDB): domain Bacteria; phylum Verrucomicrobiota; class Verrucomicrobiia; order Verrucomicrobiales; family Akkermansiaceae; genus Luteolibacter. The sequence continues at coordinate 92 of JALOTR010000680.1, forward strand.
CGAACCCAGCGGTGGACGCATCCTCATCGATGAGGTCCCGCTTGCCGATGTCTCCAAGGAATGGCTGCGCGATCAACTCGGCTACGTCACGCAGGAGAGTTTCCTCTTCAACACCACGCTGCGCGAAAACCTCCTGCTGGCCAAACACGACGCCAGCGATGAGGAACTGTGGGCCGCGCTGGAGGCGGCGAACGCAGCGGAGTTCGTGCGGGCCAATCCCGATGGCCTCGATGCCATCGCCGGCGAACGTGGCGGTCGATTCTCCGGTGGCGAGAAACAACGGCTCTCGATCGCACGCGCCCTGCTCAAGAACCCTCCCCTGCTTTTGCTCGATGAAGCGACTTCCGCCTTGGACAACCGCACCGAACGGCTGGTGCAGCAGGCCCTTGAAAACCTGCGCTCGGACCGCACCTGCTTCGTCATCGCCCACCGCCTTTCCACCGTGCAGCAAGCGGATCGCATCGTGGTCCTCGATCACGGCCGCCTCGTGGAACAAGGCACGCACGAAGAACTGCTCGCATGTCAAGGCGCTTACGCAAAACTTTGTGAGGCCAGCTTTGCAATCGATCCTCGACCTGCGGCCTGAAATCGTTCAAATTCCCGGTGGTTGCATTGCACCCACTCATCCCCTCTCCCATGGAAACACTCGTCAGACTTCCCGAACTCTCCCCGCCTTCCACCATGTCGGAAGTCCTTGCCTCATTGCGCAAGGAACATCTCGATCCCCGCCACGAATCCAAGGCATGGGGGGATTGGATCTATCTGGAATGTTATAACACCGTCATCAGCATCGAGTCCAATCGCGGACTCAGCAGCTCCGCCACCATCGAACATGGCGAGGGTGAGGAAGATGGCGAACCCATCGTCTCCATCCTGCGTGCCTTCGGCCGCCTTGGCTGGCATGGCGTGGATGATGATGGCGAGTTTCCGCTGGTTTGAATGCAGCGGAATGGATCCGCAAATTTTTGTTAGAGCATAACTGACCCTTTCCCATGCAACCACCTCCCCTTGCCGATCCCGTGGAGCGAAAGGACGCCGAGCACCTCAACCTGCTCGCCATTTTCCACTTCGTGATTGCGGGCTTTGCCTTGCTGGGCTTGCTGTTCCTGTGCCTGCACGGGCTATTGATGAGTCAAATGTTCGGCAATCAAGAGATGTGGAAAAACTCGAATGGTGGTTCTCCGCCTCCAGACATCATGGGGATATTCAAGTGGATTTACATCGTCTCCGGATTGTTCGTCACCGCATTGGGGGTGGGCAATCTCCTCTCCGGCCTCTTCATGAAGCGCCGCACGAATCGGATCTTCTCACTCATCGTGGCGGGATTGAATTGCATCAACGTGCCGCTGGGCACGGTGCTGGGCGTTTTTACCATCATCGTGCTGACGCGCGATTCCGTGGCGCGAGGCTATGCACTGGCATCGCCATCGGGCCTGCGCTGAGCGGCCGGGTGAGCGAGCACGCCCTTGAGCACCTCTTCGGCAATGGGGGTGGCCTCATGCAGCAACACAATGTCCCCCGCCCCGAGTTTGGGAAGGATGCGGGCGAGCACCTTGGCGGCGTCTTTTTCCACCGCATCGTAGCCGCGCCGGTTCCATGCCATGACTTCGAGGCCGAGTTCCCGCGTGACGGGATGGGTGAAGCCGTTGCGATGTCCTACCGGCGCGCGGAAGCATCGCGGTTTCACGCCGGTGATGGATTCGATGATTTGATTGCACTCTGCAATCTCGCGCCGTGTCCGCCTTGGCCCCGCACACCAGAAAGATGCCTGCGGATGGGTCATGGTGTGATTGCCGATTTCATGTCCCCTGCGGATCACTTCACGGGCAAGCTCCGGATGCGCGCGGACTTTTTCGCCGATCATGAAAAAAATGGCTTTCACCTGGTGGGCATCGAGCAGGTCCAGAAGCTTTGGCGTGTCGTGAGGATCCGGACCATCGTCGATGGTGATGAGAATTTCCGCGCTCTCGACATGCGTTTTCACCGGTCCCAACCATTGGCAGGAGGGATGGAGAATGGCAATGCAGAGCATCGCCGCGACAAACGCTCCGGCCATTAATGCCCATCGCCAGTCCGTGGCAAATCCCAGCGCTATGATGACCGCATGAATGAAGATCAACAGGAACATTCGCCATGCATTCGCACGCGGCCCGCTACCACTGAGACTTGTTAGAATCCCATCGATCGCCCATGAGATGCCATTAATGCATGCCAGCCCAAGCCATCCCCATAGTAAAGTTCCACCTGCAAAAAACGCCAGCACTCGCCTCCGGGAAATCTGCGAATCCTGCACCATCAGAACTGCCATTCTCCCCAACACCGCAGCAATCACCAACATCCACAGATCAGGAATTGGAATCACTAATCGACGAGTCAGCAGATGATGAACCATGTAGGCATGAAACTCTCCCCCTGTAAAAGCCGAATCCGGTCGCCACAGTAAGATAGGAAGCGGCGTTGGGTCAACGATGTCCTCACCTACTCCTGTAAGTCCTGCTCGATCGTAATTTCCTGGCACAATCAGAATAATGGGTGGTGGCAATTTAGGAGAAGGAGAACGCTTCA
>JALOTR010000681.1 GCA_025457805.1 Akkermansiaceae bacterium
TTTGGGTTTTGGGTTCGGGTTTGCCGTGGAGGAAAGGATGGGAATGAAATCCGCAATCCCCACGATGCTTTGATGGGAAACGCATTCCCCATGTCTCCGTCGAGATCAAACATTGCCGATTTTCGTTGACGCCTTTATGTTTTTCGGCGAACTGCAGAAAAGTAATGTCAAAGCATGAGCCTCGAAAAGTCCTGATATCGATCTTCCATGACGTGCGCGGCGGTCGTGCTTTCGTGAGAGAGTTCGCTGCCACCGGCCAAACCTGGGAAGGTGGCTGCATGCTCCATGTGCGCTCACCAATCGAAGGTTTCCGACAACTCGTCAAACCGGGCCGTTGGGACGGAATGGTGATACAAATCATTTCCCAGGAAGACAGCAAGGCAGTCGAACACGCGGATTGTCCGGTTGTTCTTTTCGATCCCCGTCAGGAAATGCACCCACAAATCGACCGCGTCGTGTTCGACCACGAGGCAGCCGGAAAACTCGCTGCGCGGCATCTGTTAGAGACAGGCCGCCGGTATTTCGCGGTGCTGGGATTCGATCAGGCGAAGATCTCCGAGCGACGCGAAGCCGCGTTCGTGGCTGCCACGAGAAAAGCCGGATACCGCTGCCCGGTCCTGCGCGTCCCGGTGGAACTGACACACCCTCGCACCCGGGTCGGCGACAACAGCCTTCCAGGCATCCGTCAATTCGCGAAGGAATTGCCCAAGCCGGCGGCGGTGTTCTGCGGCAATGATGAATTGGCCCGCGTCCTCCTGGAGGCAGCCTTCGAGGAAAGAATCTCCGTACCCAACGACCTCGCCATCATCGGCGCGGACGATGATGATCTGCTGTGTCTGACCTGCACCCCGACCATTTCGAGCGTGAGGGTGCCCTATCCCGTCGCAGGGCGGAGGGCTGCCACATTGCTCGCGAAGCGCTGGCGGCAGCCTGGCCGGGCCACCGAGCGCGTTCTCATACCGCCCACCGAAGTGGTCATTCGCGATTCCAGCCGGGTCGTGCCGGGAGAGGATCGCGCCGTGGAGAATGCCATGCGCAAGATGCACCAAGGCTTCTCTCGCGAAATGAGAATGGCCGAGCTCGCAGAGTCCGCAGGTCTTTCGATTTCTGCATTCGAAAGGCGCTTCAAGGCAGCATTGGGAGTCACACCCTCGCAAGAGTTGATGCGACTCCGGATGCACGAAGCTCGTCGATTGCTGGCGGAAACCAGCTTGCCGATCGGACAAATTGCAAAAACCAGCGGATTCAAAAGCCCCACCCGCTTCTGCATCGCCTTCCGCGAAGCCACGGAAATGAGCCCCACCCGCTATCGGCAAAGTCAACAACAGGGCAGAAACGCCAGATAGCGGAACTGCCAACCCTGCTTCCCGTAAACAAGGGATTCGTCGCGACTTTGATCCGCCGGAGGACTGGGCCATACTCTTGAGATTCCAAAGCCCAAAAAACACGCACGCATGACCCCGAAGCCAATCCGCATGGCCTTGAGCGGCCTTCTGATACTCTGCAGCAATGCCCTCGGAGTCATGTACAACCGCGACACGGGGGATAGCTACTCGCGCACCCTTGCGGGCCTGCCACCTTTCGCCAGTCAGGCAGGCATTTCCAACTGCTCCGCGGTCCTCATCGCTCCCAACGTGTTGCTCAGTGCCTCGCATTGCACCGGTTATCAGGGCAGCGGAACCGTCACCACCACATGGAATGGCCAGACGCGCAGCGGAGCTGTGTTCACGAGCATCGGGGCGGATCATATCGTCATCGTCACCAACACGGACTTCACCGGCACTACCGGTAAGATGACCGCGCCGTATTCCGGAAACTCGGAACTCAATCGTCTCGCCTGGAAAGTGGCGCGCGGGGGTCATGGCATCCTAGGCTATGGCAGCACCGGGCCGTTTTATGATAACATTTTCCGGGCGATGACCAATCGCATCGAAGTGAACAATGTTTCCTCTCCTCCCAATCCGGTGACCTCGGACTGGCTCTTTTATGACAATGACGGTCCGCCATCCCGCCCTAACAATGCGAGCCGGCCCACCTCATGGTATGAAGGCGGCACCGCACCTGGCGATTCGGGAGGCCCGCTTTATATGTATGAAAACGGACGCTGGTATGTCATCGGTGTCACCAGCGGGCCGGATGCGGGTTATTATCGCGATGGCCGGGTCCGCACGGACATTTCACAAATTGAATCCATCACCGGTCACCAATGGGCCCGCCCCACCACTCCGGCACTTGCGATGCGTTGGCTCGCCCAGGATCTAACAGGCACGCTTGCCGATGGCGCGTCCGTCACTTCGTGGCCACGCAATGGAGGCACCGAGGCATGGACGAGCCAAACTGCCGATGGCGCAGCCGGCACTGCCACACTCGCCCACAACGCCACTCCTGCCGGCACCGCTGCCATTGATTTCCCCGGGACCGCCAAACTCGGACTGCCTGCCGCCCAGAATCCCATTTCCAACCGCACGGCCTTCACTGTCGCCATGGTAGTCCGCATTGATGCCGCGGGTATGGGCGATGAAACCCAGTGGTTCAACAACACTGCCCTCATCGACGCCGACGAAAGCAACACCCAAAACGATTGGGGACTCGCGCTTGCCTCCACCGGCAAGGTCGGACTCGGTGTGGGAAATACAGACACCACCCAATACTCAG
>JALOTR010000047.1 GCA_025457805.1 Akkermansiaceae bacterium
CCGCCGTGAGGGAGGCATGAAATATAGAGGCAAAAGCTATAAGGCATTGATCCGTGGTGATTGGAAAATTCTTCGCAACGATCCCTTCAGTCCCTACGGATTGTATCACATCGCTCGTGATCCGCAGGAAACGAAAAATCTAGCGATGACCGAGCGCGCCAAATTCGAGGAACTAGCAGCGGCCATCCGCCACCATGTCCAACGCGGTGGTGCCACGCCATGGCAGCCATCCGCTGATTGACCCCACCATCCAACATCAATTGACTCATCATGAATCATCCACTCCTCCGTTGGCTGGGATTTCTAATGGCATATGCGTTGAATGCCCATGCCAAGGCCGAGCCATCAGTCGCGCATCCTCATGTGGTGGTGATCGTCGTCGATGACATGGGTTATGGCGATCCGGGTTGTTACAATCATCAATCGAAAATCCCCACACCTCATATCGACCGCCTGGCGGCCGAGGGCATGAGATTCACCGATGCACACGCGCCGGGTCCCCTGTGTCATCCCTCACGCTATGGTTTGATGACCGGGAGCTACCCGTTCCGGACCGATGTCGCAAAGTGGCCGACCCACCCACTCATCGACAAGGGGCAGGTCACGATCGCTTCTTTGTTGCGAGACGCGGGCTATGCCACTGCAATGGTTGGCAAATGGCATCTTGGATTTGACGAGCGTGGTTACGACAAGCCCATGCCTGGCGGCCCGGTTGACCGTGGATTTGATCATTTTTTCGGAATCCGGGCTTCTACCGATATCCCGCCGTATTTTTACATTCGTGGCAACCGCGCAGTGGTTCCTCCGGTAGATCACATCGCTTCGAACCGCAGCGATGGTTGGTCAGCGATACAAGGCGAGTTCTGGCGGGAGGGAGGCATCGCACCAAACTTGAAACTCGAAAACGTCATGCCGCGTTTCACGGACGAAGCGATCTCGATCATCAAGGCTCATGATGCTGGCAAACCACTCATGCTTTATCTCGCCTACCCCGCGCCGCACACGCCTTGGTTGCCCGCTCCTGCCTTTCGGGGAAAGAGCGAAGCCGGCATGTATGGCGATTTCGTGATGATGACGGATCATGAGATCGGGCGTGTGTGTGCCGCGTTGGATGCAGCGGACATGAGTCGCAACACGCTGCTTGTTTTCACCTCGGACAATGGTCCGGTGTGGTATCCGGACGATGTCAAACGCTTCAATCATGATGCCGTTGGCGGATTGCGCGGCATGAAGGGTGATGCGTGGGAGGGCGGGCACCGCATGCCGCTCATCGTTCGCTGGCCCGGGCGTATTGAGGCAGGATCAAGCAGCGATCAGATCATTTGCACGACCGATCTCATGGCCACCTTTGCGGAGGTGGTCGGTAAAAATCTGCCTGCCAATGCCGGACCGGACAGCTTCAGTTTTCTCCCCGTTCTTGAGGGACGCCAACCCATCGACAAAGCAGTTCGCGGCCCGATCGTGATGCAGTCGGGAAGCGGCGGCACCATGCTCATCCGATCTGGCGATTGGAAGCTGATTGACAAGCCAGGATCAGGTGGATTTTCCAAATCCCCACCAGCACGGATTGGTGATCCGCCTGGCCAGCTTTACAATTTGGCCAACGATCGTTCCGAGCAAAACAACCTCTATCAACAACATCCCGAACGGGTCGCCGAGCTGAGCCGTTTGATGAAACAAATTGTCACCTCGCCCATCAGCCGGCCGCATTGAAATCCTACTTTGTTCCAACTGAAAGTCTCATGAAACACCTCCTCTATTTCCTGTTGATCCTGGCCCCCGCGCTATTGTCGGCCGCCACTCCCGCTCCCGACAAAGTGGTGCCGGAATCCATCCCGGGCGCGAAGCCCCGCAATGTCGTTTTCATCCTTTCCGACGACCACCGCTTCGACGCGATGAGTTTCCTGGGTCACCAATTCGCGCAGACGCCGGTGATGGATTCGCTCGCGAAGAATGGCGCTTACATCCGGAATGCACTCGTCACCACATCGCTCTGCTCGCCGAGCCGCGCCTCCATTCTCACCGGCCTTTACACTTTCCGGCACCGCGTCATCGATAACAACCGCCCGATACCTGCCGGCACGGTATATTTTCCCCAGTATCTCCAGAAGGCTGGCTACGCGACCGGCTTCATCGGCAAGTGGCACATGGGCGGCGAAAGCGACAAGCCACAACCGGGCTGGGATCATTGGGTAAGCTTCGCCGGGCAAGGGGAATACTTGCCGCCCACTCCTCATTACACGCTCAATGTCGATGGCAAACGGGTAAAACAAAAAGGTTATATCACCACCGAGCTTACCGATTATGCAATCGATTGGCTCAAACAACAGAAACCGGCAGAGAAACCATTTTTCCTCTATCTTTCGCACAAGGCGGTGCATGCCAATTTCACGCCCGAGGAAAAATATGAGGGAAGCTTCAAGGACATCCCGTTCCAGCGAGCGGCCACCGAGAAATCCACACGCAATGACCCGCTTGCTCCGCGTTGGCTTCGTGACCAGCGCAACTCATGGCACGGTGTCGATTTTCCCTATCACAGCGAGCTCGACATCGAGCGTTACTACAAGCGCTACTGCGAAACATTGCGCTCGGTGGATGACAGCATCGGCCGCGTGCTGCAGCAACTCAAAGACATGGGGATCCACGACGAAACTCTCGTCATCTACATGGCCGACAATGGTTTCATGTTCGGCGAACACGGGCTCATCGACAAGCGCGTGGCTTATGAAACCTCGATGCGGGTGCCGATGCTCGCACAATGTCCCGCACTCATCAAGAAGGGCACGGTGCTTGATCAAATGATCGCCAACATCGATGTCGGCCCGACCGTGATGGAGGCGATGGGACTCATGACTCCGCCGCACATGGACGGAAGAAGCTTCCTGCCACTCGCACGCGGCGAGTCGATTCCTTGGAGAGACAAGTTTCTCTATGTCTATTACTGGGAGAAAAACTTTCCCCAAACGCCGACCACCTTCGCGCTCCGCACGCCAGACGCGAAATACATCACATATTACGGTCTCTGGGATGCCGATGAATACTACGACCTGAAGGCCGATCCGGACGAGTCGAGGAACTTGCTCTACGACAACAACCACGCAAAAGCGGCGAACAAGATGGAGAACGAACTCTACCGCATGATGGCTGATCTGGGAGGCATGGAGATCCCGCTCAACCAACCTGCGGGTGGCACCAACAACAAGCGCCTGCGCGCCCGCGGCGGGGAAAACGCCACGGATTTTCCCGAACCGATGGTGGTCGATGAACCTCTCAACACCGACGCGAACTGATTTTTCCCAATACCAAGACCCACGAATCGAAAAGTGGGGAGCCGATCACTTCAGCGCTTTTTTCATAACTTGGGGTTCACCTTGCACACTCTGCGGAGAGCGGGATTTTCAACACCCTCGCCCAGCCGGATCTGATCAAAAACGAGTCAGCGTGCGAACCGGACGGAAGCCCAGATACCAATATCGGGCCTCGGGCAAATGCCATCCCCGTTGGGCAGAGCGGCACCAATAGGCAAGCATGTGGAAACTGCCACCGCGGATGATCCTGTCGGCTCCTTTGGCTGGTCCCCTTGGATCCACCACCGGACCCACTGGATAGATTTCCTCAAACCAATCCGAACACCACTCCCAGACATTCCCATGGGTGTCGTAAATACCCCAGGCATTGGCTTGTTTCCAGCCGACGGGATGGGTGTTGCCACTGTTGCCGGAATACCAGCCCGCCATATCAAGGAACGGTTCCGGTTCGCCATGAAGATATAACATGGGCCCGGTGAAGAAACCGGTGCTGCTTCCCGCACGGCAGAAGTTTTCCCACTCGGATTCGGTTGGCAGGCGATAACCATCGGCGTTCCAATCGATATAAGTCACCGGCATCCCGTTGCGAAGGATGTTGGCAGGCACGAACGCGGATGCAGTGTAATAAACTGGTGTAAGCCCTTCCATCTCGCTCTTGAGGTTGCACCATTTGGCCGCATCCCACCAATTGACTTCCGTGACCGGATGATCTCCCTCCGCACCACCGATATAGCCATTCCGGCCTGCGGGCATGTCCTGGTATCCCTTTGAAGGAGCCAACGAGCGGACCGCGGACCATTCCTGCCACGTCAACTCGGTTTTCCTCACCAGCAAATGTCTCGTGAATGATACCATGTGCAAATCCTCTCCATAGCCATGGCCGATTTCACCCTCGCGGCCACCCATTTCAAACTGTCCGGGAAATACCAGTGCGTATTCCGATGAAACTTCTGTTAGATCTACATTATCTAACAGCATGTCAATGCTGCGGGTGGCGTCCGATGTGTCGCGGAACCTCACCACGGTGGGGTCTCCATTCGCGGTAAAGGGGATCATCATTTCAAACCACTGCACCCCACCGGAGCCTTTCCCCTGTTCCGAAAACAACCATGGTCCGGCACCCGCAGTCGAGATCCCGATTTCCATCTTCTGCTTGAGACTGACATAGGAAAGAATTCCAACATCAAAGGTCAGGACATAGGATCTTCCGGGCTCGGTCGCGAATGTTTGGGACAAGACACCGTTGGGTTCGCTGTCCCCGGCATTGAAGTTCGCCACGGTTTTTCCTTCAAGGGCTGGATAGAGCGGTGCGGCAACGAATCGAACATTGCCCTCAGCGCACCAAGCTTGACCTCTATTCTCAAAGCCCCCGTTTCCAAACGGCGGTGCGATGACATGCAAGGTGGCGGAATCGCTTGCGACCACTCCGCCGAAATCGCCAATCACCACATCGTAAGTTCCAGCTTCTCCGGCACCCACATTCGGAATGGTGAGGGTTGGGTAATAAGCACCATCGATGGGAATGCTATTGTGCCGCCAAACATAGTGGGAGCCGGGAGCATCCACCGTCACGCTGAATGTCGCGCTTGCTCCAAGCGCAACAGTGAGATCGGCAGGCTGCATGGTGATGATCGGCGGACCGCTCCTGTATACCGGAACCAGAACATGGTCCGCATTCACAACGACGCTGGTGCTGCGGTTAGAATCATGGTGCGCCCCATCCATCTGCCATTCCTGAAATCTCATGGTCGCGGTCTTGTAGGGTGCCATGACCATGATCACACTGGCCGGGACTGTTAGATCCACTTTTGTTCCGTGCTCATAAAGACCGCTCCACTGGGTGGACCCACCTGCAAGACCTGATAGATCCGGCGGATGCACGGTCACCGGGACCCCGGGGAAGAGCGGAGAGTCCGCCGTGAGCGTGTGGACATCGCGCAGCGTTACCGCAACATCATCCAGCAACAGGTCGATGCCCTTGGTCGCCTGGGAAAGATCGCGAAAGCCCAGCGTGACAGAGTTCCGGTCTGCCGTGAAATGGTAGGACTGCCGGACCCACGAAACTTCCCCACCACTTGTTCCCACGATTGAAACCGATTGCGAAAGCAGGTTTGTCGCACCATTGACCGTCACGCCTATGCGCTGCGATGCGTTTTGATAGGAAAGAACACCGACTGCGAAGTCGAGGCGATACACACGGCCACCGATGCATGGAAATGTCTGTGAAAGCATTCCATCCGCAGCGGTATTTCCAGAATTGAAAGCAATCAGGCGGACTCCCTCAGCAGCGGCGTATGGAGTGCTGGACCGGATCGCGGCGTTGCCGGTGGCTGTCCAAGCGTTCAAGCCGTTTTCAAATCCGCCATTGGTGATCAACGAAGCTGGAACGGCGCCAAAAACAGCGGGAATGAGGATCGCGAGAAGGATCGAAACATGACAAGCGATCCGGGATTTGCAGGCGATCGATTGGATTCCCAATGAGTGGACAATCGTTTTCATGGCAGTCGGGGGAAACCGAGTCAATGAAGCCATGCCGGAACACCCGGCTGACCAATGGCCCGAACTGATCACAAGCTAATCCGGCTGCCCCTGAATGTATATGCGCGGTTTGACCTACGTCTCCATGGTAATATCGCGCAGACTTGGATGCCAGAACATGTAGCCGTCTCGCCTGACCCGATTCACATCTTTCTAGGTCTGCGGCAGCAGACCAAGGGCACAAACCCATTCACTTCTTCAAGCACAAGGACGAATGGAAACACAGACCGCTGCTTACTTCAGCGCCTTTTTGGCTTCCTGGACTTCCTTTTTGAAGGCAGCGGTCGCTTTTTTATCGCTCTGCAATTCACTGCGGCCGGCCTCAGCGATGATTTTGGACATCGCCGGATCGAAGACCACGAAGGTGACCGCCGCACCAGTGACGAAATGCTTCTTCACCCGTGCTTGCAGGGCGGGGCTGAAGGCACTGGCGTCCGCTTTGCCGATGGTTTCGGCACGGGCGAAAACTTTAACCACTCCGGAGCCCACGGCTTTCAGGCCATTTTCAAGGGCTTCCGCACAATTCGGACAATTGTCGTCCTTGCCCTTGACGACGAGCACGACGAGCCGGTTTTTTTCAGTCGCTTCCGTCTGGGCTTCGCTCAACTCCGAAAGAGGAACGAAGCCCCTCGGGGCATCTTCTTTAGCGGATGCGGCGATGCCTGAAAGCATAAGGGCGGAAAGGATGGCGATGATCGGTTTTTTCATAACTTGGGATGGTGATGGGCCTTTACGGATAAATGATGTCAATTCGATCATACTGGGAGTTAATAAAATCCTCCCAATTCGAGCGAAGATCCGTTTGGCTCCCGAATCCCTTTGGATTGTGCCTTCTCAGCCCGTCGTCCGCAGGCCGGAGGAGATGGCATTCACGGAGATCAGCAAATCCGGAATCATCATCTCCGCGCCGCTTTGATCGCCAGCGGCGAGGCGGGCGCGCCATTCGCGGAGCAGGGAAATTTGTTGCATGTGCAGCACGCGCAGCGGTTCCTCGCGGATGTCGAGCGTCCGTGCCATGCGCGGGCGGCGGGCGGCGAAGGGGCCGTTGAACAGGTCCCTCACGGCATCCTGCGTGCGATGGAACTCCGCAAGCACTTGGCCCATGAAGGACTTCCGCAAGGCCTCATCCGGCACGAGGTCGGCATAGGCTTGCATGATATCTTCGTTCGCACTTGCGAGGGAACTATCAATATTGGTGATTACATATCTCAGGAACGCCACTCCGCGTGCCTGATGGGCGAGTTGATTGAAACCATCCGGGTTTTCATTGCGCAGGCGTTCCAAGGCGCTGCCCGCGCCATACCAACCGGGCAGATAGAACCTCGATTGTGTCCACGAGAAAACCCATGGGATCGCCCGCAGGTCTTCCAGCGTGGCGCGACCCGTGCGGCGTGCGGGACGCGAGCCGATGCGCGAGTTTTCCAAGGCATCGATGGGAGTGGCGGTGCGATAGAATTCGATGAAGCCCTCGCTTTTCAGGAAACCCGAATACGCCTCGCGGCTCCAGGTGGCAAGTTGCTCTAACAATTTCGCATCCACGTCCGTGCCAGTCTTGCTGCGGCGGTGTTTCGCCGTCGCGGACGCCACGGAGGCCACCATCAACTCGGTGTGATAGGTCGCCGATCCAAGGTGGGCGTATTTTTGGGAAATGGTTTCGCCTTGCTCGGTCATGCGGAAAGCCCCGCCGAGCGCGCCGTGGGGCAGCGCCTCCATGAACCAATGCGTGGGCCCCGCGCCGCGGCCTACCGTGCCGCCGCGACCGTGGAAAAACACCGGCCGCACCTGATGGTGGGCGCAGGTTTCTGATAACTCGATCTGGCCTTTGTGCAGCGCCCACTGGCTGGCAAGAATGCCGCAGTCCTTGTTGGAATCCGAGTAACCGAGCATCATCTGGAAATCACCACCGCCCGCTCCGAGGCTGCGCTTGGTGACGGGATGAGAGAGGAATTCCTCCACAATGCCTGGCGCGTTTTCGAGGTCATCCATCGTCTCGAACAAGGGCACTACCGGCAGCGGCGATCGCAGTCCTTCGTCCGTCATTTCCATCAAACCGGACTCACGGGCCAACAGATAAACGGTTAGAAGATCGGAGACCCCGCGGGTCATGGAAACAATCAATGCGCCCAGGCCATCATCGCCATGTTTCGCCCGCCGCTCGGCAAGCACGCGATGGCAATCCAGCACGGCATCCGCCTCGTGCCCGGCACTGATGCCCGGGGCGAGGAAGGGGCGGGGCGATTGCAGTTCCGCTTCGAGGAAGGCCCGGCGTTTTTCCTCCGGCCAATCGGCGAATGTTTCGGCATCCGCGATGCCCGCTTTGCATAACAACTGGCCGAGCGCCTTTTGATGGAAGGCGGAGTTTTGTCTCACATCGAGAGTTGCGGAGTGGAAACCAAACACTGCGAGTTGGCGACGCAGCGGAACGATGAAATCACTCACCAAGGTGCCAGCTCCAGCCGCTTCCAATGTATTGGCGATGACCGTGATATCATCTAACAAATCCTGCGGTGTCCGATACACAAATGAGAACTCCGGCTGATCCCTCGAAACCAGAATCTTGTGTCGCATCAGATGCGCGGCAAGACGCCAGGGTTCTTCGTGGTGTTGGTCAACCAGCGATTGCACATCCACGGAGGTCGGCGCTTCCAGTTCCTGGGTGAGACGTGCGATGAGCGCTTCCAACTCCGCAGGCACGGCTTGGAAATGTTTGCTGAGCGGAAGGTTGTGGGCGAGGCGCTCCAGTTGGCGGGCGAACAAGCGCAGCGCATTGTAGCGCAGCGCGGCCAGCGCCTGGCGCGTCACCTCCGCCGTCACGCCCGGGTGGCCGTCGCGGTCGCCGCCAATCCAGGTGCCGAAGCGGACCATGGGCGGCAGGTTTTCGAGATCCGCAGCGGAGAACCCCGCCGCTTCCCAAGCCTCGCGAAGGTGCGTATGGGCACGCGAGACCGCCTCGGGGAACACCTCGCGGAGATAAAATAAAGCGTTGTCCAACTCTTGGGTGATGCTGGGGCGGGTGACGTGGATTTCGCCTGTCCGCCAAAGGGTTTCCAACTGCGCTTCAAGAAAGCGCCGACCGCGCTCGCGTTCCCGGTCGGTGAAGGAGGAATTTTCCCGCTCCTGCATCAGATCGTAAATTTCGCGGTGCCGCTCGCGCACGGTTTCCCGCTTGGCTTCGGTCGGGTGGGCCGTCAGCACCGGCTCGATGCGCACCTGGCTCAAAACTTCCAACATCGCCGCAGAATCCAGCCCCATGTGCCTCATGGCGTTCAGCTTGTCCGGCCAGAGGCCTTTTTCCGCTGCCGCGCCATGCATTTTTTCCCGCCAGCGCCGGACCTGGGCGGCCACCCGTTCCTCGACCACGTTGAGGAGCTGGAAGGCGATCGAATACGCCTGCCCGAGCCCACGGTCGGCCCCCTCCACGGCTGGCAAACTGCGCCCGGTCCAAGGGAGTTTTTCCACCAACTCCTTGTGGCCCAAGCGGCCAAGAACCTCCCCGAAGGCCCCCATGGCGAAGGCCAGCTCGGACTCCAGCAGGTGGAATCCATCGTTCAAAAGCGGTTTTTCAGGGTGATCGGCAGGATGATCGGAATGGGGCGGATGGGAGGCAGGCATAGGGGAATGTCGCGGTATTCGGCCGACAAAGCAGGACAAATGCCGGGACTGCAAGCAATACCACCCCCGACAGGCAGACTCCCCACCCGCCAAGGCTCGTCCCGGCCTTAGAAGAATTATTTTTCCAGAGAAACCTTGTGGATTTTCTTGCAGGTCAGGAACGGGCCGCGGGTGGCCGGACAGGGGAGTTCTATTTTCCAGAGAAATAATCAAGTTCATGCTTGTCGGGCGAGCTGAAAGCCGGAGCTGGCAGCCTAGCTTTATTTTCCAGAGAAATTATCAGATTCATGCTTGTTGGCGGGGCTGAAAGCCGGAGCTGGGACGGGCGCGTATGGTGGGCATGAAAACGGTTGCCTTGGCGGCGGTGTGCGGATGGGTGTGGGTGGCTGGATGGAATGGTGTGGTGGCGGGGGCGGAGGTGGCAGAAACGAAGTTGGAGCGGGTCGCCGCGCAGATCACGGGAGTGGGTCGCCCGGCTGCGGACCGGGTCTGGTGGGATCGTCTGGCCAAGACTCCGGAGGGAGTGGAGGCGATCCGGGCGGCCGAAAATTGGCTTTCCTCCCCTATGCCGGCTTTCGACCCGGAGCGTTATCTGGATTTTACCACGAATGGGAATCGCA
>JALOTR010000048.1 GCA_025457805.1 Akkermansiaceae bacterium
ATCTCTTGCGCTGGGAAACCTTGGAAGCGAACCGGGACAAGCCCCGTGAAGGCCCGCTGCCAGCGCCATCGCAACTGCGCCTCTATGCCGTGAGCCGTTGATTCAAGGAATCACGGAAATCGCACCCGCGCGGTGACCGGGAAGTGATCCGAAATCATCGGCTCATCCCAATCGCGAATGGCGGCATCCATCACCTTGGCGCCGGGGCTGACGAGGATGTGATCCACCTTGAGCGAACCATCCCGTTTTCCCTTCCAAAAATGCAGGGTGGTCCGCCGGGTTTCCCGGGCATGCAGGGTGGTGAAAGCATCCACGAGTCCCAGCCCGCTTCCGGTGAGATGGCGGATGCCGGGGTTTTCCGAGGTGGCATTGAAATCGCCCAACAACACCACCGGCTCGTCCGGTTTTTTCCGGCCTTGGATCCTTGCCTCCATCAAACGGGCGGCCTTTTCCCTCGAGCCCTGATGGCGATGATCCCAGTGGGTATTGAAAACATAAAACGCCCGCTGGTTGGATCGATCCACCAGGCGCATCCAAGCCGCCACCCGCGGGATTTCGTTTCCCCAGGTCTTGGAGCCCGGCACTTCCGGGGTGTCGGAGAGCCAGAAGGTGCCGCAGTCGAGGACGTCGAGTTCGAAGCGGTCCCTGCGGTAGAAAATCCCCGAGTATTCGCCATTTCTGAAACCATCATCGCGGCCCACGCCGAAGAATTCGTAATCCGGGAGCGATGCCCAGAGGTCCGCGGCCTGGCCGTGGAGTGCTTCCTGCACGCCCATCACGTCCGGCGATTCGTCGCGGATCATTTTCACCGCTCCGACCACCCGCTGCCGCCAGGCCCGCGAGCCGGGATCGCCGTTGTTTTCATAGCGCACGTTGAAACTCATGAGTTTGAGTTCCATGCCGTCCGTCGAAACCGGCACGGCCTTCGGCGGGCCGAGGGCGCGACTGCGCTTGCAGGAGGTCAGTGAGAGGAAGCAAACCGCTGCCGCACACAAAAAAGCCGCTGCCTTTGAAAGGGAGCGGCTTGTTTGGAAATTGGATTTCAACGGAAATCAGTTCGCTTCTGCGATGACATTCACGCGGCGCGACTCTTGGTCGAACTTCACGCGGCCATCGATGAGTGCGAAGAGCGTGTGGTCGCGGCCGATACCCACTCCGAGGCCCGGATGCACCTTGGTGCCGCGCTGACGGATGAGGATGTTGCCGGCGATGACGGCTTGACCGCCGAATTTTTTCACGCCGAGGCGCTTGCTGCGGGAATCGCGACCGTTCTTGACGGAACCTTGTCCTTTTTTATGGGCCATGGAAGTAGGTGGGTGAGGAGTTGGGGATTAACCGGCGATCGAGGTCACCTCGAGCGTGGTCAGGCTGCGGCGGAAGCCTTTGGTTTTGTGGAAACCCTTGCGGCGCTTGAACTTGAAGGCCACGCCTTTGGGTCCGCGGTATTGGTTGACAACCTTGACGGTCACCGATGCGCCTTCGACGAGGGGAGCGCCGATTTTCACGGAATCACCTTCGCCAACGATCAGTGCGTCGAACTTGATTTCGGAGTCCAACTCGGCGTCGAGCTTTTCGACGTCGAACTTGGTTCCTTCGGAGACGCGGTATTGTTTACCGCCGGTTTTGATCACTGCGTAGGCCATGGCCGTAATGAGAAATGGTTGATCCGCCCCCGTGGGCGGGCGGGGAGAACACCACGGAGCACCCCACCGCGCAAGGTTTTTTTGCCCGCCGGGCGAGTTTTTGGAAAAAATATGGGGAAACAGTGCTGGAAGACGCATTCGGGCGGCATGCGCCGGGGCGGGAATGCTAGGATTTGAATGGATTAAGGAGCTTCACCCCCGTGTTTTTGAAATCAGAGACGTTCCGAGTCACCATTGTGAGATTGTGACGATGGGCCGTGGCGGCGAGTTGGCCGTCCAGGGAGGGGACATTCGTGCCCTTTCGATCCCACGAAGCCACCAGCTGGCCCCAGACATGGGCCGTGCTTGTATTGAAACTGAGAATGCGGCCATCCATCCGCTTGCAAAGACCCGTGAACCAGGACTGCAGGGCCGTTTTTCGTTTTCCGCTTGGAAGACTCTCAATGCCGCGTCGGAGTTCGCCGATGCTGATCGTGCTCAGATAAAGATCCGCTTCGTGCTCCCGCAGCCACGAGACGACCCGGACATCGGGCTTCGCCTTGGCGAGTTCGCTGAAAACGTTGGTGTCCACCAGATAGCTCACAGGACGAGAGTCTTGCTGGAGTCTTTCGCCCGTTGCGGGACTTCAAAAGGATGCGGGCACGCAAGCAGATGGTCCACCAAGCCGCGATTCGGAGGATGATTGATGCGGCGAAGAGTGATGGTGTCTTCGTCTTCAATGAAGACCTCGAAATCCTGTCCGGGCTCGAGCTGCATTTTCTCGCGCAACGCAGAGGGAAGGACGATTTGACCTTTTTGTGAAAGCACCGTCGTCATGGTGGGAAAATCTTACCTGTTTTCTCGAACGAGGCAACGCAATTCAACCGCGCGCGGCGGGAAACGGAACTCCGTGAAACAATCCAAGCGACCAAGGTGCCAGTCATTCCGGCACGGCGTTCACTGTATAATAGGCGAGTTTGTTCTGGAGTGGCGATCCGTCGGAGGCTTTGCACTCGGGCAGCTCGAAACGAAACACCCGGCGCGGCGCGAGACCATCGGTGCGGAGGGTGATGGAGGAGGCGTCGCTGGCGGTGATGACCGGTGTGTGGGTTTTCGTTTTCTCGGGCGGGCTGCCGTAGGTCCACTTGGATTGATAATAGGAAGAGGAAATTTTCCATTTCGCCGCATCCTTGAGCGCTGCGGGGATGGGGCCGGTGAATGATATCTTGAAACCATCCGGCATGATCCGGATGCGGTCGATATCGAAGGGCGTGGGGCCAAGGATGCGCACGCGTTGCAAGCCTTCCGCAGGCACGCCCCAACCGCGGACGGTTTGGCCGAGATAGAGGGATTTGCCATCCGGGCTGAAACGAGCGCGGTGATTTCCTGAACGAAGGCCTTTGCCATTGATATAATGAGTGCAGGCTCCCTGCCAGACGCCGCCGACCTTTTCGAGCATGAGTCGGGTCACCCGCGTGCCATTGTTGTCGGGCAAGATCATCTGCCCGGCAAATGGCAGTCCGGCGGGAATCTGCATGGGTTCACCGGCGGAACGATTCATTTCCTTGTGCGGAATCTCCACAGCGGCGGATGTGCGGTCCTCGTTGTATTCATCGAGGTGCTCGCGGTAGTAAGCAAGCGGGTCCTTGCTTTTGGTGAACGCCGGATCCCACACAAGGCTGTTTGGGTGGCCATAGAATTTGCCTTTTTCGATGTGATAGAGCGGCGTGGTGGCTCTCCAGTCGCCCTGATTGTCGCCCGACCAAAGTTCGCCCGCAGGATCCTGATAGATGCCATTGGCCATGCGGAAACCGGAAGCAAACGGTGTGATCGCACCCTGCGAGTCGCAATGCAGGACCCAGCCCTTCCATTTCACCGCTGCATAATTCCTCCCACGCCGTCCTTCCGGCGAGAAGGTGCCAAGCGTGTGCTCAAAGGTAGGTCCGGAATACGACGCAGTGCCCACTGCAATGTAATATCCCCCTTTGCCATCGCGGGTGAGAGCGTTGGTTTCATGATAGTTTCCACTGAGCCCCCAGCCATGGGCGAAGCGCGTGAAACGATCCGCCGCGCCATCGCCATCGAGATCCTCGGCTTCGGTCAGCTCGGCCATCTGGGTGATGCGGATTTTCGATGAACTGATCACATCGATGCCGCAGCCGTTGTCGAAACCACTGGCAAAAAGCTGCCAATCAAACTTCGCGGGATCTGCGGTGGGTTTCGCGCAGAACACATCGCCGCGACGCAAGACCACGAACAAGGTGCCATCCGGCGCGAAATCGATGGCACCCACTTCCGGCGGTGCGCCAGCGGGGAGTTGGATGGATTCGATGCGATAACAATCGTTGAACTCGACGGCGAGAAGAGGTTGAAACGCCAAGACGCCAAGTGCGCCAAGTTGATGATATAGGGAAGTCATGGACATCACTCGGGGTTTTCGAGGGATTGGATGTAAAGCACGAGTGATTCGTATTCGACATCGCGCAGGGTGAAGGGAGGCATGTAGTTCGGCGGATAGCCTTTGACGAGTTTGGCGTTTGGAGACTTGATGGATTCCAATAGATAACTCTTGTCTGCAACGACGGGTTTGTCCTGACCTTCGATTTCCACTTTCGAGCCCGCGAGTTTTCCAACGGACGGACCATGGCTCTTCGAGCCATCGATGCTGTGGCAGGCGGCGCAGCCGTATTGGTTGAAGAGCATCTCACCGGCATTCACGCTGGCTTTGGTGATCTTTTTGGCATGCTCGTATCCCTGAAATTTCGCCAACTCGGATCCAGTTAGATTGAAAACCAGTTTGCCTTTCCCCTCACCCGGAATGCCGCGCCATGTGAGTTTGCGATCCGATGAACTCGTCAGCCTGACCTCGCAGGAAAGCGGAACCGAGGATGGTCTAACCGAAATCGTGAACGGAACCTCTCCGACCCGATATTCAAAAACCGGCACGCCTTTTTCCAATCGATATCCCACATAAGTCCGCGCACCGATTTCCGAAATGCTCTTGCCATCCACTTCGATGGGGTCCTTGCCGGAAGCTTTCCAGAACAAGGTACCCACCAGCCTCGGGACGTAGTCAAAAGACTGCCGCGATCCCCGCTGTTGATCGCCCCAATACGGCGTCATGTCCACGAAGCCGCCCTGCCATGCATACAGCAAGCGGCACTCGGTCGTGTCGAACACATAGGAAAGCGCAGGCCCGAAGTTCACGCCCACGGCTGCGACCAGGCCGGGGATCGGTTTGATTTCACCTGCCACATCGCGGCCGATGTCCGGGTTGTATTTCGCCACCTTCGAGGCCGTGTCGTGTTGGGCGAACACCGCGGGATCGATTCCCGGCTCCGGCAAATAACTGCGCAGCACCAGCGGCCGCTCGATGCTGCCAAGCGGGAGATTGTCGTAAGTCACCCGCGGCTCCACGGCATGGAGCGGGAGCGTGAGGGCGATCAGGGTTGGGATGGACTTCAAGGAAATCACTGCGCGCACTATACCGCCGACATCCGCAAATCTTTCCTCGCAATGCGCCCAAGTCTTTGGAAATGAGAAACCGGTCTTGAGGCACCCGTGGTGATGCTGCTTGAAAACCAAGGATCACCCTCTTGAAATTCGGTGCCAAAAAGACACTGAAAAATCCGATTGCCCGGACGGCCCGGTTTTGTCTAACGTCGTACCATGAAAACCAAGTTGAAGGATTCAGGTCCCAAGCGAGGCCGACCCACCGGCCCAGCCACCAAGCGGATTAACACACGTTTCCCCAAGGGTCTTGCAGAGAGAATCGAGTATGCCGCTGCCCTGCGTGGCCTTGCAGTGGCGGCGTTCATTCAGGAAGCCGTGGCGGAACGGGCCGATCGCGTGATCGAGGCGGAATCCCGCTGGGAACTCACCCGTGAAGAAGCTGCGAAGATTGCCGCCTTGGTGAGCAAGCCACCCAAGGTAAACAAAAAGGCTTTGGATGCAGCCAAACTCGCGGCCCGCAATGTCGTCATTCGCTCTTGAAATCCTTGGCGATTGCCACGACCGGGCAAGTTTTTCCAGTGGCTTGGAGCCGGTGGACCGTTATCTCCGTGAAACCGCACGCGGTCATTTCGCAAAGGGCGTGAGCGTCACTCGCGTCCTCGTGGATTGCGAATCTTCGACTCCCAAGCCCATCCTTGGTTTCTTTACCCTTTCGAGTATCACAGTGGATGCAAAAGACTGGCCGGGTTCACCGAAAGGGCTTCCGAAACACCCGGTTTCAGCTGTCCTTTTGGGACGTCTGGCAGTCGCTGAGAGCTCGCATCAGCGTGGAATCGGTTCCATGCTCCTTGCGTCCGCAAGACAGTTGGCTCGGGAGACGATCCATCGCACTGGAGGGCTGGGCTTGGTCGTGGATGCCGCGAATGAACAGGTTGTGGAATTCTATGCCCGCTTCGGATTCAGGCGGGAGACCTCCACGGGCTTGCGGATGTTCCTCCCGGCAGCCTCCTTGGAAGGTGGTGCGGAAATCCCCCGAGGTTAAATCATGACCTATCCCACATGCCGCCGGAGTCTTCTCACCACATCCAGCGCCTCCACTGCCATCGCGGAGAATGCCGGGCTGATGCGTGGGTCTGCGGTCATGCGTTGCCAGAAATCCTCTGCCATGGCCGCCGCGGCGCACCATGGCTCTAACAACGAGGGCACGGGCGGGGCCGGGGCGAAACGGCGTTGTATGATTTCGCCTTGTGGCCCGGGAGCCCAGAGCATGGGCAGCATGTCGTAACTGGGCGTGATGTGCAGCGGCAGCGAATCGGTTAGATAAAACGCGAGATTTCCCGCATGCATGTCCGAGTTGCCAATCAGCTCGCCGAAGGCCTGCAAGCGGCGCACGGTCGCAAGCGAATCGTCACCGATGAGCCCGTGTTGCCGGAGCTCCATCACCGCGCTGTTCCAATCGCGTGCCAAGCCCACCGCGGCGGCGGAAATGGCTTCCAAGGAAACCACACCCCGTCGGCCCGCTGCGCCGCGTCGATCGAAGCGCGGGATTTCCAAAAACCTGCGCCCGCCGGCATCGAGCAAGCGCGCACCTGCAACTGCCAAGCCGGCCTCCGCCAGCACTTCGTGCGCATGGAATTCCCCAGCGAGCAGATCCGCCCAGCGGCGACCCGTTTGTTGTTCGATGGGGGCCGTGAACTTCACCAGCACCGGCCGGAAACCACCATCATTCGTGCCCAGCGTGGCCAGAAACTTCGGTTGCTCGCCGCCCGCAGAGGAGCCGGGGAGATTTTGGGAAACCTCCACCGCTTGGGTGGGATAGAAGGTTTCCCGATCCTCCTCGCGAATCACCCGGCCCGACGGCAAATCGGCCGCACCCGCGAGGGCGAGTCGCAGCGCATCCTCGCCGAGCACGAGGTTTCCGGGCAAATCCTCACCGGCCGAATGAAGGAAAACGAGTGCGTCATCATCGCTCCAGCGTCGGGGATCTTCCGGCAACAAGAGCAGCCGCGAAATCCTCGCTGCGATCAGGCGCCCGAGAAATCCCTGCGGCCGCAAATCGCCCAGGAAAAATGGAAATCCATTCCAAAGCCCGTTTTCCTCCGTGAAAATCCCCGCCCATTCCGGAGCTGCGCTCGCCCAGTTCACCCGCCACGAGCGCTCGTGCAAGGCCTCCAGCTCCGCCCATTCTGCCGCCCGCCCGTCCTCGCCGATCCGGAAAAGCGGCCAACGATTCCCGATGTTCCGGATCCCCCGCCGCAGCAGGTAGCGCGTGCTCCGCGTGGCCCCGAGGGTCACCAGTTCCTCGCCGAAATCCGGCAGGGTCCGGGCGATCGTCGTGCGATTCACCCGCAAGGCCGCCGCCAGTTCCGTGGCGGAAACCGGTCCCCGCGCCCGGATCAATGGGGCGAGGCTTTCTTGGGTGATTTGTGGAGGACGAGCCATTCGACGCATGGATAATGCATCGAAAAAATCTACATTTCAATCAAAATATGTTCCTATAATCCATTGATTTCAAATTAAAACTGAAACCATACTCGATCATTACGCATCGTAATTTGAGATGAATTCAAGGCCTCTCCAAAGCCCCAAAATCAATCTCCGGCTTGCGATCCGGCGTCCCCGGACGGGTGAACAATTGGTTGAGCGCCACCCGCTCGTTGAAATAGCCGCCGTTGCGCATGAAAAACGAGCTCCCGGAAACTCCCCCTGCGTAGTCGAGGCGGTGGCCGCCGCCCGCCGTGCCATCGCCGGTGAAGCGCGCGGTGGTGATTTCGTGCCAGGTGCCTTCGGTGTCGCACACCCACTGGTTGCCGTGGAGCGAACGCCGACCGAGGTAGCCTTTCTGATCGTAGAAATTTTCCAAAAACGAATGGAATCCCGTGAGGTGGGTATCGGTTTTCGGGCGCTTGAAGGAGGCGATGAGTTTCCACTCCGCTTTGCCGACTTCGCCGAACCACGCGGTGTAGGTCGTGTTGCCTTGGCCATCGGGTTTTACGGAGGTCAGGAAACGATAGGTCGTGTCTGCCTTCCAGGGATAGACCAGAATGCTCTGGCCGCCGGAGCCCTCACCGCCAAATTCACCGCCACGGACCTCCGCGCCCTTTTTGAGAAGGATGACACGTGAGTCCTCCGGAATTTCGGATGGCCGGTCCGTGCTGTGCGGGCTCCACACGGAAAACAGGACCCAGCGCTCGGTTTCACTTTTCACCTGAATGCCGAAATAGCCCTGCCCGAATCCGTTCGCCATGAAATAGGAACCGATCGCATCCTCGCCCTTCGGCACCGTGAGTTCGCTGTAGGCATACTCGATGTTTTTCCCCTTCGGCAGCGGATAGCCGAGGTGCACGGAAGGCCCGCGCCGGCCCCAATAAAACATGCTGCCCTTGTTGTCGCGCACGAAGCTGGCCTTCATCTCCGGAGTTTTGGTGGAAACCACCAGATCGGAAATCTCCGCAAACACCGCCCCCGACTTGGCGACTCCACTGAAGTCCACCCTGAGGTATCCGGCGGCATCTGCCTGGAGCTTGCCCAGCGGCACGACATGAAACTCCGGCCCCTCCACCGCGATCTCCACCGCTTTGCCTGCCAGGCTTGCTTTCAAGGTCGATTTCCCATCGGGAACCCGCAGCCGCAGGGCAAGATCGAGTTCGCCCGGACGGTCCACATGAAACCACGTGGAAAGCATCGCAGCCGGGTCCTGCAAACGAACACCCTCACTCCGCCCCCGTTCCGGGCTGCCTTGGACAAAGTAGGAATTTCCCGCCATCGGGACCTGCCATGAAACCGGCTCCGCAGAGACCGCAAGCGTGGCGATGGAGAACAAAAATGGAACGATGGTAGAAGCAATGGCGCGCATAAGATTCGGTTTTCAAAAACAAAAAGAACGCACCCCCATACTGCGAAAACCGATCATTCTTTCCGTTTCAACAAGGGGACCACAGAGAAGAGGTAGAATAAACCAGCTCTTGCAGCGGGAACTGCTTTGCGCTAGGTCATTGTGTATGAAAAGCTTCTTGTTGGAGATCCCGGAGGGAGTGCTGGCTTCGGCCAAAATTCCCAAGGCACAACTCGAATCCGAGCTGAGACGACGACTGGCAGGAACTTTGTATGCCGATGGTGTGATCGGTGGCTCCGCTGCTTGTAAATTGGCGGGGCTTGAAAAAGCCGAGTTTCAATACTGGCTTGGGGAGCGTGGAATTGCCCAACCACTCGATGTTTCCGACTATCAGCTTGAGCGTGAAAATCTCGAAGAATGGCTTCAGAACGCCTGATTATTTGCAACACCTCGCCATTGATCAATCTCGCTGAGACTGGTCACCTTGAGGTGCTGATGGAACTTCGAGGCACGGTCTGCATCGTCCCAAGCGTGGCCATTGAACTTCGGGCAAAGTCCCGCTTGTTTCCCAAAGCTGCGCAAGTGGTGGATTCCGGGCAATTTCGGTTGCTGGGTCCGGAGGACGCTTTGTTGGTTCGAAGTTTTTCAGCCACCCTGCATCAGGGGGAGTCCGAATGCCTTGCCTTGGCAATGGAACAACAGGGATCTTTGTTGATACTTGATGATCTTTCGGCCCGAGCGGCCGCAACTGCCAACGGCCTGGCTTTCACCGGCACTCTGGGCATTCTCGCTGCTGCGAAAGCACGCGGAAAAATCGATGCCTTGGCACCGGTGCTCAAGGAATTGAGAGATCGAGCGCGATTCTGGATCAGCCCGCAGTTGGAGATGATGCTTTTAAAGGAGGCTGGAGAGATCAGATGATTCCAATCAATCCTTCCTCTTCAACAACGGGAATAACACCACGTCACGGATCGTCGGGGCGCCGGTGAGCATCATGACGAGTCGGTCGATGCCGATGCCGATGCCGCCGGCGGGGGGCATGCCATGTTCGAGGGTTTCGATGAAATCATAGTCCACCATTTGCTCTTCCTCGCCGCCGGCCTGGTGTTCGAGGCGTTGGCGTTGGACGTCGGGGTCGTTGAGCTCGGAGTAGCCGGGGGAGATTTC
>JALOTR010000682.1 GCA_025457805.1 Akkermansiaceae bacterium
GATCGACGGGGGTTTCTGAAGACCGCTGGGGAAAAGCCTTGCCAGCCACGCATTGCCGTCAATGGATGGCGCATCATGCCCTCCACCGTCACCCTCGGTCTCATCCAGAGCCGCGCCTTTGACTCCAAAACGGAAAGCCTCAACGCCCACAAGACGCTTATCCGCGATGCAGCGCGCCGTGGTGCCCAAGTCATCTGCCTTCAAGAGCTGTTCCTCACGCCCTACTTCTGCAAGCGGGAGGAAACCCACCTGTTCGACCTCGCCGAACCCGTCCCCGGACCCACCACGGACGCACTGGCGGAGCTCGCAGGTGAACTCGGCGTGGTCATCATCGCATCCCTCTTCGAAAAGCGCGGTCCCGGATTGTATCACAACACCGCTGCCATCCTCGACGCCGATGGCTCCTACCTGGGCAAGTATCGCAAGATGCACATCCCCGAAGACCCCGGCTTCAATGAGAAATTCTATTTCACCCCGGGGGACTTGGGCTATCGCGTCTGGAACACGCGTTTTGGTCGGCTCGGCGTGCTGATCTGTTGGGATCAATGGTACCCAGAGGCCGCTCGACTGGCCGCGCTGGCTGGTGCCGAGATCCTGTTTTACCCCACCGCGATTGGCTGGTTGAAAAGCGAAAAGGCCGAACTCGGTGACGCTCAGCACACGGCTTGGGAAACCATTCAGCGCGGCCACGCAGTCGCCAATGGATGCTTCCTGGCGGCGGTCAATCGAACCGGAACCGAGGAGGAGACCGAGTTCTGGGGCCAGACCTTCGTCGCCAATCCCTACGGTCAAATCGTCGCCAAAGCCTCGGCGGACCAGGAGGAGATCCTCATCGTGCCGTGTCCGCGCGACCAGGTGGAGGACTTTCGCAGGATCTGGCCGTTTTTTCGTGATCGTCGCATTGACACCTACGCACCCCTGACCCAACGCTATCTGGATGAGTAAAGCTTTCCCACAGAACTATCGCCTTCCCGCCGAATTTGAACCGCAGGAGGCGATCTGGCTCTCCTGGCCCACGAACAAGGAAAGCTGCCCCAAAACCTACAACCGCCTGCAAGACAAGTTTGGTGAGATCGCCGCGACGATTTCGCGCTACGAACGCGTCCGCATCAATGCCCCCATGCTGGCCCACATGGGCATTCGCCTGTCGATTGCCGACAACGAAGGCGACCTCAGCCAAGTGGACCTCTACGAGCACCCCACCAACGATGTCTGGTGCCGCGATCACGGGCCCATTTTCATCAAGCACAACGAGACCGGAAAACTCGCCGTCACCGATTGGGAATTCAACGCTTGGGGGGGCAAGTTCCCTCCCTTCGATCTCGACAATGGCATTCCGGAGAAAGCCGCCGCTGTGCTCGGCCTCGACCGTTTCAGTTCCAAGATGATCCTCGAAGGCGGCGCGATCGAGACCAACGGCAAGGGCCTGCTCATCACCACGGAAGCCGTCCTGCTGAACAAGAATCGCAACCCCAAAATGACCAAGGCGGATGTCGAGAAGGAGCTCAAGGGCATGCTGGGGGTGGACACCGTCTTCTGGCTGAAAGAGGGCATCGAAGGTGATGACACCGATGGTCATGTGGACGATTTGGTGCGTTTTGTGCGCGAGGATGCGATTGTCTGCATGGTGGAACCCAAGGACACCGACCCAAATCACCGGGTGCTCAAAGAGATCCGCGAACGCCTCGACGACTTGCGAGCCCCTGATGGTTCCCGCATGGAGATCATTGAAATCGAAATGCCACAACCCGTGGAGGTCAAGGACTGGCGCTTGAGCCGCCTTCCTGCCAGCTACGCGAACTTCTTGATCCTGAACAACGCCGTGTTGGTGCCGATCTTCGGCCAGAAAAAGAAAGACGCGATCGCTGAGGACCGCTTAGCGGAGTGTTTCCCTGGCCGAGAGGTGATCTCCGTCACCGCCAAGGACTTGGTGATGGAAGGGGGCGCGCTTCATTGCATCGCCATGCACGAACCCAAGGCGGGCTAAACGATCTTCGTTCCCCTTGAGGCTGAGGCTCCACTCGTGGGGCCTTCAACGCCCGAGTCCATCGGTGGCCAATCAGGGCGGAAGCACGGCCTCCGCCGTACCTTTCGGCATGATTCCGCTATCGTTTGCGACCACGTCATCCGCCGTGAAAAGCTCGCGGTCCGGGCCGGCAGAGCGGATTTCCATCAGCGACGCCGAAACAGGGTGGAACCAGAAAGGTGTGCCCCAGCGATCGAGCAGCGCACCCTCGCGCAGCGCCGGGTGATCGGCGGGCAGCACGATCGCCTCCTTGTCGTTCTGCCCGGTGAGGGCGGCGGTGATGTCCTCATTGAGACCCGCAGGTGGACCACCGCTGACGCGGGCATACAGACGCAGAACGTCGCCAAGAATCTCCAAATCCTGCTCGATCGAACCCGCCTCGGCGTTCAATCCTGCCGTCATCGCGACAATCTCCGGCGCAGCGACGAGCTTGGGTTTTGCACCTGGACTCTCAGGAGTTGGAAGGAGCGCTTCAGACGCTTCTGACCGAGGCTTTTGCGATGGAGCCTCGGCTGCCGGACGGCTTTGCCGCCGGGCGACCGCCTCTTGGATCTCTGGTGAGGTGAGCGCTTGGAAGAGCCAAAGCGTCAACACCAGCAGAACGACCAGCAGAAAACCCAAGAGAT
>JALOTR010000683.1 GCA_025457805.1 Akkermansiaceae bacterium
ATTGACGACGTCCCGATTCTCGCGCTCACCTTACACGGGCATGGGCAGGATCCGGTTGAGTTGCGCCGATTGGCGGCCGAAGTTGAAGATCGGATCAAGGCAGTGCCGCAGGTCGCGGAAACCCAGATCATCGGCGGGCAGAATCGGCGGGTGCAGGTTGATGTCGATCCTTCCAAGCTGGCGGCTCGTGGGCTGACGTTGGCGGGATTGGTGCCCATTCTCCAGCAAGCCAACCATGAGGATCGTGCGGGTCATGTCACCGTAGGCAACCGGGAAATCCTTGTGGAGACCGGTGGATTCCTCCGCGAACCTGATGAGGTGGGATCCATTGTGATCGGTGTCTTCCAAGGTCGACCGATCTATCTGCGGGAAGTGGCGGAGATCACCGACGGCGGAGGGGATCCGGCGCGACATGTGTTGCATGCATCAGCCGGAGCCGCAGCGGAACCGGCGGTCACCCTCACCATCGCAAAACGCCCCGGAACGAATGCTATCGCAGTAGCGGACCGGGTGCTCGAGCGTGTGGAGGCGCTGAAGGGATCGCACATCCCCACCGATATCGGTGTTGCGGTCACCCGGCATTACGGGGAAACGGCCAACGAAAAATCCAATGAACTTCTTTTCCATATGGCCATCGCCGTGGTGAGCGTGAGCTTACTTGTTCTTTTTACCTTGGGTTGGCGCGAGTCGATTGTGGTGGCGATCGCTATTCCCTCAACCCTTGCGCTTACTCTGCTGGTTTTCCATCTGCAAGGCTTCACGCTCAACCGCATTACCTTGTTCGCGCTGATTTTTTCCATCGGCATCCTCGTCGATGACGCCATCGTGGTGGTGGAGAACATCACGCGGCATTATCGGATGGCAAGGAACCAGGGGCGGCTTCGGCGGGAAATCGCCATCGAAGCGGTGGCAGAGGTGGGGAATCCGACCATCCTCGCGACGTGGGCGGTCATTGCGGCCATCCTGCCTATGGCTTTTGTCGGAGGGTTGATGGGTCCCTACATGCGCCCCATTCCCATTGGCGCGAGCGCGGCTATGCTCTTTTCGCTCGTCATTGCTTTTATCGTCACCCCCTGGGCGGGGCTGAGGCTCTTACGTGCGCCTGGTGGTGGCGTGAAAGGCGGTGGCCATGATCATGAATCACCGGACGATGCCTTCACGCGCCTATACCGCCGACTTATGGACCCACTCTTGCACAAGCCGCTCTGGCGCTGGGGTTTTCTCGGCCTCACCGTCGTTCTCTTGCTCGGAAGTATGGCCTTGGTCGGCATCGGATGGGTGAAAGTGAAGATGCTGCCTTTTGATAACAAGAGCGAGTTTCAGGTGGTGCTGAACATGCCGGAGGGGAGCAGCCTGGAGGCCACGGCCAATGTGGCGCGCGAGATGGCCGAGGTGGTGGCCCAGGAGCCGGAGGTGACGGACACCCAAGTTTATGCGGGCACCGCCGGGCCGTTTAACTTTAACGGATTGGTGCGACACTACTTCATGCGTTCTGGATCCCGTTACGCTGACATCCAGATCAATCTCCTATCCAAGAACCTACGTGAGGCGCAAAGCCACGACATCGCCAAACGTGTGCGCCCAGCCCTCGTGGCCATCGCGGCCCGCCATGGCGCGGCGGTCGCGGTAGCTGAGGTGCCGCCTGGCCCGCCGGTGTTGCAAACGCTGGTGGCAGAGGTTTACGGGCCGACCCGCGAGGCTCGAGAAGCACTCGCCACCGAGGTGCGGAAAATTTTCGAAAGCACGGAAGGTGTCGTAGATGTCGATTGGTATCTGGAAGCCCCACAGAGCCGCCGACGATTTGTCATCGACAAGGAAAAAGCGGCATTGAATGGCATCAGCGCGGAAACTATCGCGCGCACGCTCCGCATCGCCACGGGGGGCATGCCGGTCGAACTGGTGCATTTGCCGGAGGAGAAGGAGCCGGTGTCGGTTGTTTTGCAATTGCCGCGGAATCGGCGTTCAGATATCGATGGATTGCTCTCATTGTCGGTGCGCAGTGGGGATGCGAATGCCCTGCCGGAACCGACAGCCGGGTTGGCGAACGTCCCACCGCTTGTCCCGTTAAGGGAGTTGGTGACGGTGACGGAGGAAACGATCGACAAGGCCATCTACCACAAGAACTTGTTACCCGTCACTTACGTGATTGGCGATGTGGCGGGCGCGAAAGAGAGCCCGGTTTACGCGATTTTCGAGATGAACAAAAAACTCGCCGCCCTTGATGCCACGCAATTCGGCGGCGCGACCGCCAAACTCCCAATCCACAACGCCGATATGCCCGAATCGGCGGACGCGCCAGCTCTGAAGTGGGATGGCGAATGGCACATCACCATCGAGGTTTTCCGGGACCTCGGCACCGCTTTCGGCGTCGTGCTCATTCTCATCTATATCCTCATGGTCGGTTGGTTCAGGAGCTTCCTCACACCCTTGATTGTCATGGCGGCAATTCCGTTCTCCCTTGTCGGTATCCTGCCCGCGCACGGTGCCATGGGGGCCTTCTTCTCGGCGACTTCGATGATCGGATTCATGGCGGGCGCGGGTATTGTCGTGCGCAATTCAATCATCCTCGTGGATTTCATCGAACTCCGCCTGCGCGAAGGTATGCCGCTGGATCAAGCGGTCATCGATGCTGGGGCGGTCCGGTTT
>JALOTR010000049.1 GCA_025457805.1 Akkermansiaceae bacterium
TGCGCCTTGAACCATTTCACCGCCCTGCATGAGCAGCCGCCGGTGGGGTCCACCCGGTGATCATGGCAGGGGGACGGACTCATCTTGGTTCTCAAGCCCAACCTGCCAGCAGGAACCTCCAAAGCCGCGAAGCCGCAGCCCAAAGAAATCTTGGCAAAGCGGCCCGGAGAAATACGCTCTCTTCAAATGAAGACCGCGCTGATATCTCCCAACCCCGCCCGATCCTCGCGTCATGCGGAGCGTTCTTCTTTTGTCTTCTTCCAAGCGGTTTGTGGCTTTTCCGGTCTGGCCGGAGCCCGCTATCGCTTTTTCTACATTCAACAATCCCAGCCGCCATCCATATCCATCTCGAAGCCATGAAATCGACAAATTCCAGCAATACCAAAATCACCCACATCTATAAAATGCGATTCCACACTTTCTCCACGATTGCAGCTGCGATTCTTTTGTTTGGCATATCAAACATTGCCAGGTCGCAGACGGCTTATTCGATTTCCCAACCGCTTGAAGACGGTCAGTTTGCAGTCGTCAACAACGGCCGCGGCCAATCCTTTACCGTTTCCAATCAAGGGCAAGGGACAGGTTCATTATCCGGCGCGACGCAGGTGCAACTCAATGATGTCACCTTCATGTATGGCCAGACCTTCCAGGCAAGCGCCGCTGCCGCTTCGTGGAGCAAGCTATATGTTTATGACACCATGCCCGCCGATCTGGCGGATTTGAACACAGGCATCGGCGCCCTTTATACGAGCACATCCTCATCTGCGGACGGATTCTTCGCCACACACAGGTTTACCTCCGCGTTGATCGACACCAACAAGACCTATTACCTGTTTTATAGCTCGAACCAGCAATTCAGGTATTCCTTCACGCCCAATCCCTACAGCGGCGGGCGCATCTGGTATCGGCAAGGTCCAACTGATGGCTGGCAGGATGCCGGGGGCGCGGATCAGCTCGACGCCACTTTCCTGATCAATACCACCACGGTGAAGAAGGACAGTGAACCACCTGCGCCGGAGATAGAGGTGCGGCAGTCCAAGGTTGCTGGCTTGAAGGATGGAAAATCGACCGTCTTGTTCAAATCGGCAAAAAGGGGCCGGACAGGCCAAACGCAGACCTTCGTGATTCGCAATGCAGGCAAGGCCAACCTGAAAGGGCTCAGCCTTGAGATTGCCGGATTGCACAAGAGCAATTTCACCACCAAGGGTTTGTCGACGAGCACACTGGCCCCGGGAAAATCCACGACATTTCAAGTGACCTTCAGGCCGTCGGCTGTAGGCAAGCGCAAGGCGACCGTAAAGATTTCGAGCAACGATGCCGATGAGAACCCATTCACCTTCGTGGTGAGCGGATCAGGCACGTGACGGGCAGACAGAGATCTTCACCGAGGCAGCGGATTCCGAATGGAATCCTCTGCGCAGGAAAAGCGGAAACGCCCGCTGCCAGTGCGGACACTTAGGCCGGCTGCGGTCGCCTTGATATCTTCAAATCCGGGCGGCAGGGACGGGGCGGGTTTTCCGTTCTCCCAGATCACCCTATCTCCCTCGCGGACCACGGTTCTGGCCGCATCGGCGATGGGCAGAATGACCTCGGAGCCGGCATTCGGCGGAACGGCTGTATCGAGCACCCATTGCCCTTCATCGATCCGCCACCCGCATTCATAACGACCCGATTTGGATTCGTAGTGTGCGCGGGCATATTGAAGGTATCCCCGCGCGGGTTGGGGAGTCATCCGCGCCCGCGTGAATCCGGGTGACTCCGGATCATGCCCGAGTCCGGCGACATCGCGGAACATCCATTCGGAAATGGTGGAGAACATCTTGTGATTGAGCGAGCGCGTCGTTTCGAGCGAATAGCTTTCCCAGAGTGTGGTCGCGCCTTCGCGGATCATGTTTCCCAATCCTGGAAATTGATCCTTTAGGTGGCCATCGAAAGCCATCGAAGCATAACCATGTTGCATGAGCACATCGGCGATGTATTCGAATCCGAGAATGCCCACCCAGAAATGTCCGTTCCGTTTTCTTATATCTTCCAACAAATGACTCATCACCTTTTCCTCCATGCCATCGGGAACGAGTCCGAAATAGAGAGGGAGCACTTGTGAGGATTGCCGGAACCCGCCCTGACGCTTCGGAGAGAAATAGGCGCCTTTCTCCGCATCGAAAAACAGCTTGTTGAAGGCCACTTTGATTTCGGACGACTGGCGGGCGTAGGCGGCGCTTTCGTCCATGCGTCCGAGCACGCGAGCAGCGTCCCGCATGAGAGTGGTATACCAATAATAATAACATGTCTGATAGATCGAATGCAGTTCGGGACCATGACCACTGCGGTGGTCCGGCGGGACCCAGTCGCCATAGCCGCGGCGGTGATCCGGATGGACCATGTGAATGGGTTTGCCGGGCCGGGTGGACTCCCGTGTCAGCCACGCATGATAGCTTTTCATTTCGCCAAAATGCTTTTCCAGCAGATGGGTGGATCCATAGTAGGAATACATTTTCCATCCGATGGCGATATGGCTGCCATTCCATGCAGGATCACTGCCGATGCGACCCCATGTGGAGGGAATCACATCTCCTACCGATCCATCAGGCCGGATGTCGTCGGCATAGTCCTGCAAGCGTTTGGCGTAGAGCGCCTCCACATCGTAGCCATACATCATCGCTTCGAGCGGCGCGGCATCATCACAGGTCCATCCGAGTTTCTCAAAGGTCGGACAGTCGGTGGGGATTGAATGCATGTTTCCGCGGATGGAGGCGAAGGACGCATCCGAGATCCGGTTCAACAAATCATTCGAACTGGTGAACCCACCGGTGGAGCGCATGTCGGAATGCATCACTTCCGCAGTGAAGTCCTCCACCGACGGCCTGCCGGGAAAGCCGTGCACGATCAGATAGCGGAATCCTTTGTAACTGAACTTCGGACGGAGTGTTTCCACGCTTCCACCGGCAAGGATGAAGGTATCCTGTTGATAACAACCCGTTCCCGCCGGATCAAAAGGCTCCATGAGCGGCACCCCATCCGGGTTCCACTTTTCCGCGTATTGTACGATCAGGCGGTCTCCCGCCTTGCCTTGGACACGGATTGTGGCATTGCCGGCGATATGTTTGCCGAAGTCCACCGCATAAGCTCCTTCGGCGAGTGGTTTGACGGAGATGGCGGGGAGACGCTCCGTGACCCGGATCGGCGGAAACATCTGGAAAACCGGGGGACGCTCAGATTCTCCATGCACTTCCCATTCCGCGATTGCCAGGTGCTTGCCGGCCATATCGAGTCCCCGGATGCGCAGGTGGCGCGCGCGGGTGGGTGGCTCGATGGCCAGCACGAAGGGTGAGGCATTGTCGGGGTGCGCACGGATGGATCGGAGCGTGGTCCATGTGATTTCTCCATCTGTGGTTTCCGCGTATTCGATGTCGAAATCCGCGGGAAAAAATCCGCCCGGGAGATCGGAGCGCGGCTGGATGCGCATCGAGGAAATCTCATGGACCTTGCCAAGATCCATGGCCAACCACTTCACAGGATCCGATAGACGATCCGGATGGCTGTGATATCCCATGCTGGGGCGTGTCGAGGCACGGTTGCCGTCCACCGCATGTGTTATCTCCCAGCCCCACTGGGAAAGGCTGCTGGATGCGGAAAGCTTGGAAACAGTGGCAAGGTTCTCCGCAAGCGGCGGAGTGACGAGCCGGGCCGGAGCCCAAGCCGCATCATCAAATCCCGCCATGTCCCATCCCGGTGTGATGGCGCGGTGATCGTGCGTTTCACCCGCCTTGATGCTATCGAAAAGAATGGGCCCGGCCTTCGTGCGGAAAGAGGAATCCGTGACGATGTTTTCATGCGTGCCGTCCATATACTCGATCTTCAGGCAGGCCATCAGTTTGGGTTCCGCGACCCATGAGGGGTCCGCATACTCGCCCCACAAGGATGGGGTCCGGATTCCGAACCATCCGCGGCCGAGCTCGAATCCCACTGCGTTTTTCTCCGCGAGTTGATCGGTGATATCATGGATGCTTGCATAAACTCGCCGATCGTAGCGCGCGTATCCCGGTTCCAACATGCGGTCGCCGACTTTCTTACCATTGAGTGTCATTTCATGATAGCCGATGCCGCAGATATAAGCGCGGGCTTTCCTGACCGGCTTGCGGATGGCGAACTCTTTTCGCAAAAGCGGTGCTTCGAGTCCCCGCTTGCATTCGACCAGTGACCGGATGGCGCGGGTCTCCAGCACGCCATTGCGAGGCTGGGAATGCCCACCGCCGATGAAGAGAAGGTCCTGGAAATGATTCAAAGTCACGTTCTCGAAATTCTCCGAAAACACAGTCACGTCATCGCGGAGAATCTCGAAGTCATCGAAGTCAGCCCGTCCCCGCGTTCCATCGTGGCGCAGGGAGCCCACGCCCGGCACGCCGGCTAGATGGATTTTATCCTCGAACTGACCGATGATTTTTCCATCCATCGTGAACTCAAAACGCGCGCCTTCGGCCTTGGCCTCCAATTGATGCCATGCGCCGGCGGTGATCATCGAGGGTGACGAAAAAACCGCGAGAACCACATGGGATTTGCCATCGTGGCGGATCGCCTTGATGTTATCTTTATCGCCTGGTTCGACTTGGATGGCATAGCCCTTGTTGCCGATGTAGCGGCAACGCAAATGGAGACTGGCACAGCTTTCATGAATGCGGAAACGGGTTCGCACGGTCAGATCGCTCCATTTTTCCATGGCGGCGGCGATGGTGCTCGGAGCCTCGTCTTGCCGGGTGATCCAACGCGCACCTGCCCAGTCCTCTGCGGAAAGCAGGCCCATTTCAAAGGTCGAGTCCTCCGGTCGAACGAGCGAGCCGTCGGTTCCACGTGTCTCGACCCGCCAATGGGCGGTTTGGCCGCTCCGCAAGGGCGCTCCCGCATAACGGATGTTCAGCGTCTCCGCACCGTCCTTCCATCCGCTGTCCCAAAGGTCAGGCGCATCACCCGCCAAAGCTTGCGGTGAGGTGCCGACCTTGAGCCGCCAAGCCGCCTGCCGGAATCCCCGCGCCGATCCTTGGTAATGCCATGAAAAACGCGGCTGCAGGGTTTCCACTCCGACCGGCGCGTGCATGGCTTCCACAGACAATCCCGTGAGAGAGGCTTCGTTTTCGCCACAAATGACAGTTGTGGAAAATCCGAAAATGAATGCGGCAATCCTGTGAATCCGGGTTCTGTAGAGCGGCGGTCCGATGCGCGTGTGTCGTGGCATGGTTCCTCAAACGAACGGGAGCGCGGACTTTTTCCGATTCTCCCGTATAAGCGTGATGGGATTTCCGCTGATGCTGACCCACAAGCATTATATCATCTGTTGAAACCCTTGTGGTTCATGAATTCCCAGATGCGTCCCATCCAGGTATAACTGCCCGTTCCCGGGGCAGCAGTCTTTTGGAAGCAGTGACCGCGGCCGACAAGTGTATGGAGATCGGACTGGATCCCCATGCGGCGAAGTTGTTCCCAGCATTTCACCGAGTTCATCGCCGCCCAACCGTCCGCGTCGCCGTGGATAAAGAGCATCGGGCAAGTCGCAAGGTCGAACGAGAATTCAGGCACGAGCCTCGCGTCATCCTCGTTGCCGCCCTTCGCATTCGCGGATTCCGCACCGTCGGTGAGCGCATACGCCGGATAGATGGCAACTGCCCACTGCACCTTGCAGGAAATCTTATCAAGGTCATCGATCGGCAAATAGGAACTGCGTTTCGAGCTGGTCGCGCCCATGAGCGCGAGGTGTCCACCGGCCGAGGAACCCATGATGCCGATGCGATCGGGATCCAGCCCCTTCGCTGCGGCTTGGCTGCGGACGATCCGAATGGCGCGCTGCAGATCCTGCCAGGCTGTCGTGTGCTTGGCCAAGCCACCCTTCGGGCGCGGCGTGCGGTATTTCATCGTCACGACCGTCATCCCCTTTTCGTTCAGGTATCGCCGTGCTGGCGCGACTTCGAATCCGTCGGGGCCGTTGCCGTTGTAGGCTCCGCCTGAGAAGAGGATCTGGATTGCCTTCGTCTTGATTTCCTTCGGCATGTGCCACTCGAGATAAGGCTGGCATTGGTTCGCCTGCACATCCGGCATTTTGCCTTTCGGCCACACAGGCTCCTTGCGGTATTCGCCACGCGCATCGTCGTTCGGATAGCGGGTCATGAGATCGACTTCCGCGCCGAGATTCCCGTCAAAATTCATCTGGCGGAGGAACTCGGTGACACGCTCCAGCCAATGATCGTAAGCGGCGCCGTCCTCGCCCTTGTTAGAGTCGCCCATGAAACCATGGTTGCGGTCAGCGAAGAGATGGATCTCAGCCGGGATCTTCATCCTGCGAAGCTGGCGATAGATTTGGGTGGAGCCGTTCGGAGAATAGATATCTGTCCCACCGTGGAAGAGCGCCATCGGACAAGTCTTGGCGTCAAACTTGAACACAGCCGAGAGTTTGACATCGACCGCATCGCCATCGCGTGTGTTGGGGCCGCTGAGTCCGTCGCTGAGCGCGTAGGCCGTGTAAATCGGCACCGCCAGGTTGACGTGGCACGGAAGTTGATCGAGTGCATCGACCGGCCCATAGGCGGGTGTGAGCGAGCTCGTCGCGAGCAAGACCGTCAGGTGCGAGCCAGCGGAAAACCCGAACGCAGCGATTTTTTCGGGATCAAAGCCGCGCTTCTTGGCATCATTGCGGACGAGACGGACGGCGCGTTGCCCATCCTCCCACGCACTCTGATAGATCGGCAATCCTTGCGGACGCGGTGTCCGGTAAGTAAGACTCACGCAAACGAACCCGAGTTCGGTAAACTTCTTCGCGGCCCGGTCAATCCACGCTCCATCACAACAATTCTGATAGGCACCGCCGGAGATGAGCAACATGCATCCGCCGTTTTTCTTTGCCGGCGCCTCATACCAGTCGAGATACGGCATCGTATGATCCGCCGCCTTGAATCCCGGCGCGCTCACTTCCTCGGTGGTCGCCGCGATCTGTTGGATTTGGAAATCAGGAATCTTTCCTTCCGGCCACAGTGAAATCCGCTCCCCGGCAACGGCCAGTACGGTGACCAATATCCAAGCACCTATCATCCATATCTTTTTCATCGTTTCGTTTGCTCGATTTTTTTACCCCCCTTGGCGTATCGCAAATGCAAAATGGGCAACAGGCCGCCGAGAAGCCCGATGAATACCCATGGTGGGCTCCATGAGATTTGCTTGCGCTTCCGCCACGCGTCCGTTGGCACCACTTCGCCGTTGATCAAGCAACGCAAGGGAAGCTCCGCGCGATCCCGGAAAACGAGAAACTTGCCGTCACGGAAAAAATCTCCGATCAGTGGTGGAAGTTCCATGGCGGATCCAGGCGGCTGATAGGGATTGATTGGCGGCTGTTCGCTCACACTCACAGGACTTCACTATCTTCCATGTTCCTGCATTTCAAGAATTCTTAAACCGCGCAGGTTGGCACAGATCTAACATCCCCAGGAAACAGATTCCCTGCACAGCCACAGGCCGGATCGGAGTTCTCTTGGCCTCTTGGCTGGATTCCGTCGGGATCTTCGCCACACCGTCGTTCTGAAGCATCAACTGGCGGCTGGCCTCGATGCGTTTGGGGGAAGTTTGTGCTGGGAAGATTCTCGCGTGGCGGCTAGATGCCGGGGTCCGCTATTTCTTCCGAGACCATGAAGCAGAAGATCACCCTCACATTCCTGTCGCTTTTTTGCGTTCCGGCGCTGTTTGCTTTGGAGCAGCTTCCGTATCATCATCCCGGCCTGGTGGTCGATCTGGGTGTGGGTCTCTGGGCTTGGCCGGTTCCTTGTGATGCGGATGGTGATGGCGATTTCGATCTGATCGTTTCCTGTCCGGACAAACCGAGCAACGGGGTTTATCTGTTTGAAAACGCCACGGGCGATACGGCCAAGGTGAAGATGCCTGTATTCAAGCCCGCCAGGTTCATCAGCAAAACGGTGCATTATGTGACGCCGAGTTATGTGGAAGGAGGGATGCGGGTCATGACGCCGGGTGTGGAATACCCTGATTTCGTGAAGAGCGGGCTCGACCGAAAAACCAAGCTGCCCATCGACGCCGCATTTCATAAGCCGCAAGGACCTCAGACCAAGGGGCCGAAACTCCGCCATCATCAGTGGCGCTATGTGGATTACGATGGAGATGGGGCGCTCGACCTGATTGTAGCCGTCGAAGACTGGAGTTATTATGGCTGGGATGATGCATGGAACGCAAAGGGGGAATGGCAGAACGGACCCTTGCATGGTTGGATTTATGTCATCCGGAACAGTGGCAGCACGGCAGCGCCCAAGTATGAGCAACCGAGTTTCATCCATGCCGATGGCAAGCGTTTGGATGTGTATGGATGCCCCTCACCCCAGTTCGAAGATTTTGATCGGGATGGGGATCTTGATCTGATTTGCGGCGAGTTTTTGGATGGCTTCACTTATTTTCAGAATACGGGCACACGCAGCGCACCGGTTTATGCGAAGGGTGTCCGGCTCACCGATACGACGGGAGGGCGGCTGCGGATGGACCTTCAAATGATCGTGCCGGTCGCCTTCGATTGGGACAGGGACGGAGATATGGATTTGATCTGTGGCGATGAGGATGGCCGTGTGGCCTTCATCGAGAATACCGGCAGATTTGCTGCGGATGCTTCGCCTGTTTTCGAGAAGCCAAGTTATTTCAAACAGGAGGCGGACACCTTGAAGTGCGGCGCTCTGGCCACGCCGGTGGGTTTTGATTGGGATGGCGATGGAGACATGGATCTCATCAGTGGCAACACGGCGGGTTATATCGAGTTTTTCGAGAATCTCAGTGGCAAGGATGTTGCGATTCCCAAATGGAATGCTCCCGTGCGCTTGGAAGCGGATGGCAAAACGTTTCGGGTGATGGCAGGCAACCGCAGCATCCAGGGTCCCGCCGAAGCCAAATGGGGATATACCACACTGAACATCGCGGATTGGGATGGCGATGGATTGCCGGACATTGTTTTCAACTCCATCCTCGGCGAGGTGCAGTGGCTCCGGAATGTGGGCACGCGGACCCGCCCCATACTTGCGTCGCCCTTGCCGGTGGAGGTGGATTGGGAGGGACCGCAGCCTGAGTTGAAATGGGGTTGGCTCAAGCCCCAGGGCAAGGGAATCCTCACCCAGTGGCGGACGACGCCCGTTGTTCACGACTTCAATGATGACGGGCTGCCGGACTTGGCGATGTTGGATACGGAGGGATATCTCACGTTTTTCGAGCGCACCAACGAAGGACTCAAATCACCGTGGCGGGCTTTCGTCAATGAAGCAGGCCAACCCTTGCGACTCAACCCGGGGGAAGCGGGGAGGAGCGGCAGGCGCAAGCTTTGTGTCACGGATTGGGATGGCGATGGCAGGTTTGATTTCCTCCTGAACTCCGCCAATGCCGACTTCCTCCAACAGGTCGGTGAAAAGGATGGCAAGTGGGTGATGAAAAGCGCCGGCACCCTCGCCGACCGGAACATCGAGGGTCATGACGTGAGTCCAACGGTGGTGGACTTCGATGGAGACAAGATTCCGGACTTTCTGGGTGGAGCGGAGGACGGGCGATTTTATATCATGAGAAATCCACGCGCTGGAGCGAAGGAGTAAATGGGCAGCTTGGCTCCACCCTTGAAAAGGGAAAGAGCTACCAAGGCAGGATGCCGTCCTCACCGATGAAGGTGCCGCTTGGCGATCCGGGTGGGAGTGTGGCGGCGTGGAAGATCACTTCCGCGCCTTGGGCCGCGCTGCGAGGGGCGTCTTCACCCCCCATGTCGGTGCGGCACCATCCGGGCGAGATGGCATTGATGATGAGCGGGGTGTTTGCAAATTGTTTGCCAAGGCAGACCGTGGCCATGTTGAGCGCGGCCTTGGATATCTGATAGGCGGGAAAACATTTCTCTGCGAGAAGTGAATCGTTTCCCGCGCATTTGCCGAAGGAACCAAGCGAGGAGGAAACCATCACCACGAGTGGTTGCGGCGCATTCAACAAGTGAGGCGAGAGAGCCAACGTCAGGGCGACTGCTCCTGTGACGTTGGTTTGC
>JALOTR010000684.1 GCA_025457805.1 Akkermansiaceae bacterium
AGTCCCCGGGTTTTCGCCCAGAGGTCCCAGCAGGCGTTGGTGACCGATGCGAGCGCGAGTTGCACGACTCCCTTGTGCGGACCAAGCCAGCGGAATTGTTGTTCATCGGCCATTTCCTTTTGCAGGGTGCCGAAGTTCGCCATGATTTCCTCAATGCA
Source organism: Akkermansiaceae bacterium (assembly GCA_025457805.1). Taxonomy (GTDB): domain Bacteria; phylum Verrucomicrobiota; class Verrucomicrobiia; order Verrucomicrobiales; family Akkermansiaceae; genus Luteolibacter. The sequence goes on from JALOTR010000684.1 coordinate 159, forward strand.
ACGCCCTTGCAAGCGGGTTGCATAAAACTCCGCAGCCTTGCAAACGAGGTCGTTGCCCTCGCCGAGCGTGAAGGCAAGTCCGCTGCCGATGCGACCCTTGTCATCGGTTAGAAGTGTGACGGCATAGGAATAAATCGGGTCCTTGTGAATGGCATCCGAGCCATGGCCGGAGCCGATGGGGTAGCGGGCGTCGCGGGTGGAGATGCGGGTGATCATGGAGTCTGGATGAAAATCTCGGAAATCGTCGGGCTTTTGGATGCATCGAGGATGTTGAGGCGGATGGCGCTGGCGGTGACGGGATCAAAGGAGGCGCTGAAATGCGCGCCGAGGGCACCGCCACGATGGAAGGTGGTCCAAGTGGTGCCGTCCTTTTTCTGGAGCTCGAACTTCTTCACGTTGCTGCCGTGACCCGAGTTGGCTTCTTCGATGGTAATGCCGTTGAAAGTGGTTTCCTTGTCGAAGTCGATTTGCAGCCAGGCATTTTTTGTACCATCCGGAGTGGCCCAGCGGGATTCCGGATCGCCATCGAGAAGCATGTCCGCGCCGTGCTTTCGACTGTCTTTATGGGTCGTGGATGCGGTTGCCTTCGCGCCGGGGATGCTTGGACGGGTGGCGGGCTTGAGCGGCGGGATGTCCATGGCATTGCCGTCGATGGTGAGTTCCACAATGGTATCGATTTCATCCCACGAGTTGTCTGGGACGACGAACGAGAGTGATCCTTCTTCAGTGGTGGTTTTGATAGTGGGACCGTTGAGGATCTGTGCAGATTTGATGGCGACGGGCAAGGCGGGCGCGATCACAGGGCCATCCACTTTGCTCAGGATATGGAGATAGATTTTATCTCCCTTGCGGGTGCTTACGATGTGGCTGGAGGGTTTCCACGGGCCGCCGCGAGTGCCATAAACGGCATCGCTGTTCTTTGCGAGCCAGGCGCCCATTTCCTTGAGTCGCTCGACTTGGCGGGGTTCGATGAGCCCATCAGGTTGTGGGCCGACGTTGAATAGCAGGTTGCCGCCGCCGCCATTGGTGCGGATGAGGGTTTGGAGACATTCCTTGAGCGACTTCATTTTGTCATCTGGCTTCCACGCCCATTGCCTGCAGATGGTCATGCAGGTTTCCCAGGGGCGGTGGATCTGGAAGCCACCGACGCGTTGTTCGGGTGTATCGTAGTCACCCTTGTGGCCGGTGCGGTTGTTGATGACGATGTCCGGTTGGATGGCGCGGGCCATGTTGATGATGCCGGCTCCGCGTTTGGCATCGAACATCTGTGGCACGTCATACCAGAGGGTGAAGAGCGGACCATAGGACAGCAACTCCCGTGTCTGGGCTTTGAGATATTCCGTATAACGATCCAAGTTATGGGATTCCCGCTTGGTTTTGCCGCCCGGGCTGGTGAGGGGGAAATCCGGGTGGTGCCAGTCACATGTGGAATAGTAGGTGCCGAAGGCGATACCGCCCTTTTTGCAGGCCTCTGCGAGTTCCTTGACCACGTCCCGTTTGAAGGGCGTGTTCATGATGTTATAGTCGGTTTGTTTGGTGTCCCAGAGGCAGAATCCGTCGTGGTGTTTGGTGGTAAGAACCATGTATTTCATCCCGGCCGCCTTGGCTACGGCTACCCACTCATCGGCGTTGAACTTGGTGGGATTGAATTTTTTGTAGAGGTTGTCGTATTCTTCGATGGGGGTTTGTGAACCGCGTGACCAGCCGATTTCGCGTCCGGTGAGCGCGACAGGCCCCCAGTGGATGAACATGCCGAAGCGGGCGTCCTGCCAATTCCGGATCGCCTCGGGGGAGGCAGGTGTCACTTGCTGAGCCACGAGCGGGGCGGCGAGTGAAAGGATGGTTAGAAGACAAGCAATTGGTTTCATGGTTATTTAGGTTTAGGTGTTGCGGCGATACCCGATTTCGGCACCGCCTGAAACATGCATGATATGGCCTGTGATGAAGCGGGCTTTTGAGGAAATGAGAAATACACAGGCATCCGCAATGACATCTCCTTCGGGGCAGTATCCGAGCGGATGGATTTCATCGAGATACTGGGAAACTCCAGCAGGATCCGGTTGCTCGGCCGCCCAGGTGCGGAGCATGGGAGTCCAGGTGCCGGCCGGGCAGACAGCGTTCACGCGGATGCCATCTTTGGCATAGTCCAGAGCCATGGATTTGGTGAGCGTGTTCATCCCTCCCTTGGTGGCGGTGTAAGCGGCATGGATCTCCTGGCCGATGACACCCACAAGCGATGAAGTATTGAGGATGCATCCTTTGCTTTTCCGGAGTGCATCGATGCCATGGCGTGTCGTGTGGAGAACACTTTTCAGATTGATGTGGAAAAGGGCATCCCATTCTTCGTCAGAGGTTTCATGCAGCGGCTTGCTGGGTGTGGCGATGCCGGCGTTGTTGTGGATGGCATCGATTCGTCCATAACGCGCAAGAACCCGTTCCATGGCAGTCTTTACGTCGGCATTGACCGAAACATCACAAGAAAATC
>JALOTR010000685.1 GCA_025457805.1 Akkermansiaceae bacterium
CTGCTTGTCGTGATCGTGATTATCGCCGCTCTGGCAGGCCTCACCGCTCCCATGGTGATCCGTCAGCGCAAGAAGGCAGACCAAACCGAAGCGGTCAGCAATGCCCGTCAGATTGGTCTGGCTCTGTTTGAGTTCGAAACCGCCTACAATTCCTTCCCGGATCAAAACACCGTGAAGGACGTGACGGACAACACCGGAACCACACTGACCCTCGGCACCACCTCCGCCAACGACTTCTTCCGCCAGCTCATCGCTGCGGAGATTTCCTCCTCGGAAGGGATGTTCTATGCCAAGGCCGCCTATTCGAAGAAGCCCGACAACATTTTCAACACGCCTGACAAGGCTCTGTCGAACGGTGAAGTCGGATTCGGCTACATCATGAACAACACCACGGCGTTCAGCACCGCTGGCAACCCCGCCCGCCCCATCGTTTGCGCTCCGCTCTTTTCGGCGGATGGCAAGTCGATCTCCGCAGACGGCCAATTCGATCTGGATTTCTATGACCTCAAGGCCGTGGTTCTCCGCATCGACAACAGCGTTGCTTCCCTGCCCTTGCTCCGCAACACCAAGCTGGCTCAGTTGGGTGGAGGCAAAAACCTCCTCGCCACCGGCGTGGACACGGTTTGGGGTGAAGGCGTCACACCGAGAATCATCGCTCCGACCGCCAAGTGATCGGGTCTGATTCGAATTGAATTCCCAGCCGGGAGGTCCGCAAGGGCCTCCCGGTTTTTTTTGTTGCGGGAATCCGATTCATGGACGACGCATCGCGCGACCCCTCATGAACGACGAATACAATCCATCGGACGATATCCCGGAACTGGAACAGAAACCCTCGCGGGCCTTCATGCCCTATCCGGTTTCCACTCTCAGTCCGCCCATCATCCCCAACGACCTCACTTCGTTCAAAACCCGCGGGATTTCCGAGGTTGAGCGGGAACTCCAACAAAAACTGACGGAAATTCGCGAGCAATACCTCAAGACGATAGATCACTTCAATTGGAACAAGCTCGTCTATGAGGCGGAGATCCGCTTCGAGCCCATCGTCGGCGGCACCTACCACCTTTACGAAATGCGCAATGGCAAGGCGCTTTCAATGATCGGGCCAGATCAGTGGCCGCACAAACACCTCGCCACCGTCCGCCTCAATGTGGATCGTCAGTGGCTCATCGTCGAGACAGGCAAGGGAATCGACTCCCGCGCACTGTTCGAACGCTGAAAATCAGTTTCCCCTCTCCAACAACTGGAGAGCATTTTCGAGCGCCGGGTCTTCACCTGACACTTCCTCGGCAGGACCGAGCGGCACAACGTGGTCGGGTTGCGCACCTCGGGCGTCTAGATTTGCCCCGCTCTGGATGTGGAACCACCCGCGGAATGGGATCTGAAGCACACCCACATCCGGGATCGGCTTGCGAACCGCCGAAATCACCCCGCCCGCTGTCGCGGTGCCCACAAGGGTAGCGCGCTTGAGGTGTTTGATGGCATGGCAGAAAATCTCGCCGTTGGAAAAAGTGTCCTGATCGCAAAGCACGACCAAGGGTTTCTCCCACGACGGGGCGGTTCTTCGCTCCAATGGATAACCCCGCGGTCCGCCGCGCGGCACGGTGAAGGAATGGGCAGGCTGGCAGAAGAGGTTGAGCATCCGGTCGGTCTCCCTTCCGCCGATGTTGCCTCGCAGATCGAGAATCATCGCCTCCGCTGCTGCCTCGCGATGCACGGCCAGTTTGAGATTTTCCAAAGTCTCCCGATTCATGTCCCTCACCGGCACCCACGCCACCTTCGGGCGGGCCTTGGCGACCCGGTCGCGGGTGAGTTCATCCATCGCCGTTCGATCCAGTTCCCGTGCTTTCTCATAGGAAACGCATCGCAGTTCCAACACCCGCTCGCTGCCTTCCTTGCTTTTTACCACCAGCGGCAGAGGCCGATTTTCCGCACCGTTGAAAAAAGGTTCCAACGGCGTGCCATGGAAGACCGGTTCCCCCGCAATCCGGACTACCGTTTCGCCCGCAAGCGGCGCATGTTCCAGCATCGAGACAGGACTGCCGGAAACCACCCGCCTGACGACTAGCGGCGCCGCAGGATCAGAGGAGCGATCCTCAAACACCATGCCCGGATGCGCGGTCTTCTCCTCCTTGGGTAACTTCCGCTTTTCCTCCGGCCAGGTTTCCTGATGAAACGCCAGGTGGGAGGCATTCAGCTCGCCTCTCAGCAAACTGATCACGCGGTCGAACTGCCTGGAATCCGTCGCACGGATGGCCGCCGGCTCATACTTCCTCCGCATCGCCTCCCAATCGCGACCATTCATGGTGGGATCGTAATAACTCTCACCCAGCGTTCTCCAGATCCGCCGGAATCCAATCTCCAACACTTCCTTCCTCGGCCGCTCGACCGTGGCGTCGATTCCAAACCGGATCCGCTCCCCGCCATTCAGAATTTCGGGCGTCTTGCCGACCCGCCACAGCAAACGGCCATCGGCCATCATTCGGACCGGCACGCCCCGCAGCGGCGCGATGGTGCGGAGTTCACCGCCATCGATGCCTACGGAAATCAGGCGCTTCGTGGATGAGTTGCTGCTTTGAAACCACAGCGATTTGGAATCCGGCGTCCACATCACCCGGCTGGGCTCGATGCCCTTGGTGGAA
>JALOTR010000686.1 GCA_025457805.1 Akkermansiaceae bacterium
GGCGTGCGGTGCCCGGGGTCCTGTAGCGGCCGAAGAGTTCCGACGAAGAAAGCACTGCCAGCTTGATGACTGGCAAAGTGAATCCCGCCATCAACTCACCGCGAATTGGGATGAGTCCGAGGTCGCGTTCGAGATCCTTGCCTGCGAGTTCGGAGAAACGTTCCTGCTCGCCTTTGTTCGAGAAAACCATCGCCACATCCCAGCCATCGCGTTTCCAATCGTTGAGCTGGCGGAAAAAGTGATCGCGCCGAAGTTCCTCCAACACGAAGTCGCCAGCCTCGAAGGTGCCCAACGGGCTGCCATAAGTTGCCAGTGTGAAATCCTCCTCGCTGTTGAATTCCGCAGCGCCTTCAAGAATCCGGACATCCGGTTTGAGGATCTCCGCACCGAAGGAAACGATCATGTCGTTTTTCCTCCGGTATTCTTCTACCGTCGATTCAGTCGCCGGTTCTGTGAGAAGCAACTCCGCCTCTAACAATTTGGTGGTGGAGGCTTGCGAATCGAGATCGAACTCGCGGATCGATTCCAGATCGGTATCAAAAAACTCCAACCTCAAAGGACGCGCCGCCTGCCATGCAAACAGATCGATGATCCCACCGCGCACCGCAAACTGCCCACGGGCGGCGACCGTGGGGACGCGTTCATAGCCGTGGGCGGCGAGCGATTTCGCGAGTTCGTCCGGATCGAGCGAGTTGCCCGGTTTGAGCGCGGTCCGGGATGAGCGGAGCGCAGCAGGCGAGGGGGCCTTGCCGGAAAATGCGTCGCTGCCGCAAATCACCACGCAGCTTTCACTGCGGGCGAGGATTTCGAGGACCGAGAACCATTCGGCGGCCGATTCCGGATCGGCGATGGTGCCCTCGCCGGTTTCGGTGGGAGGATCGGGCAGGATCAAGGCATCCACACCCCACAAGTCCAGCTCCGCGGCGAGGCGTTCGCGATGCCGTGGCACGTCGCAAACCAACCAGACACGCGGTTTTTTCCGATCCTTCGCCGCCTCAAACACCAGCGCCGCAAGAAACCCGTGCGATGCCTCCGCCGAGTGATCGAGTACAAGTTCTCCGCCGCCAGCAGCCAGAACGGCCAAGCGTGTGGAAAAATCCGGGTGCGTCACAGCGCGGCGAAGCCAGCCGTGCGCAGGTAGGTCCGTGCGGGCCACAAAAGAGCCTTAAGGTCGCATCGCCTCCCACGCAAGGGACAAAAAAGTCAGCGCCGTCAATGATTTCAGTGCAGTCAACATCGTCAGCACCCACCAGCGGGAGTCACCAATTCACTTCCCTAACAAATACGCCAGAAGGTCCTTCAGCTCCTCTTCATTGAGGCGGTTGATCATCCCTGGCGGCATCGGGGAAACGGGGGATGGTTTCACGTTCTTGATATCATTGCGCTCGATTTCGATCGTCTGGGTCATGTCGAACGGATTGGTGGCGATGATCCATTTCTCATCCTTTTCTTCGAGGATTTTTCCATTCACTTCGGTGCCATCGGCACGGGTGATGAGGTCGAAGGCATATTGATCGGAAACCACTTTGCCGGGTTCGATGATCGACTCGGCGATGTCGCGAACGGTGAAGCGCCCCGAGAGAGAGGAAAGGTCCGGACCGGCAGAGCCACCTTCATTGCCGAAACGATGACAGGCCGCACAAAGCGATGCGAGATACATGTTGTGGCCGCGTTTTTTATCGCGACCTTCCAAGCCTGATTCGGCCAGTTTCACGACTTCATCGATGGTCCACTCGCGACCTGGGCCTTTCACGGAAGGCAGGTTGGCGAATGGATTGACGGGAACCCGGGTATCAAAGGTCTTGATCATCTCCACTTCTTCCGGAGTGCAGGTGGCGAGGGTTTGCTTGCGGAGATCCTCGATGAATCCCGCATAACTCGCGCCGCCTTCGTTGCCGGTGAGTTTGTTGATCCAGGTGAAGAAACGTTTGCGTTCATCACCGCGCCAGGGGCCGGGAACCACGCGCAAACAATAGACATAGTGAATGACCTGCGCCGGAGGAAGATTCTCGATCATGCCTTTGATCGCGCGGCCATAGTGGGCATTGCGCTCCGCCAGCGTCAGCCAATCCGGTGCGGGTTCCGGGCCGGCGGAATCCATCAGGTTGAGCGTGCGGGCGACGATGCCCGGAGCGTTGAGGTAAGAAAGCATGCGGCAGAGTTCGCGATTGAGCATCGCATCCTTGGCAGGAAATGAGGAATCGATCTTCGCAAGCACCTTCGTGCGGGCGGACTCATCCGGCTTGCCATGGCGTGCAAACACCAAACCGGCGGCGCGCAGCCAGTTGATTTTCTGATGCACATCAAGCAGCGCCCAATCCAAACGATCCAAGGTGCTGAGAGCCTCTGCGGCATCCCCAGCCGTGCCCACGCGGGCCATCGCGATCGAGGCACCGAGGATGCGCCATGGATCGGTGCTGGTTTCCTTGAGGATGCTGCGAAGCGTATCCGGTCCGGCTTGTTCCAGGGCGGTGCGAGCATTGAAACGCGCAATCCGGTCCGAGCTGCCGATCGCTGATTTGGCATCGGCAAGATCCATCAGCCCGAGTGGCTTGGCGTGATAAGGAATCGGCGCGGTGGACTCGCTGCCGGTGTAGGTCACCCGCCACAGCGCGGACTCGGTGCGGCGACCG
>JALOTR010000687.1 GCA_025457805.1 Akkermansiaceae bacterium
TCCTCTTCCTTTGCTTTCAACGATCAACCATCAACTCTCAACCAATCCCCCATGACTCTCAAAGAATATCTCGCCGACCGCGCCGCATTGGTGGATGCGGCGATGGATGCGTATCTTCCTCCGGCGAAGGAGCGGCCTTCCACCATTCATGAGGCCATGCGTTACAGCATTTTCGCTGGTGGCAAGAGGCTGCGCCCGGTGCTTTGCGTGGCGGCTGCGGAGGCTTGTGGCGGAACTGCTGCGGATGCCCTGGCTCCGGCCTGTGCGGTGGAGTTGATGCATACCTATTCCTTGGTCCACGATGATCTGCCCGCGATGGATGATGACGACCTCCGCCGCGGGCGTCCGACCTGCCACAAGATGTTCGGCGAAGGCATGGCCGTGCTTTGTGGCGACGCGCTTCTAACAGAAGCATTCCTCGTGCTTTCCCAAGCTCCCTCTAACAAACGCTACGTCACCCGCGACTACATCACCGAACTCGCGGAAACCGGCGGCTCCCGCAAACTCATCGGTGGTCAGGTGATGGACCTCGAAGGCGAGGGCAAAAAACTCACCAAACGCGAACTCATCCGCATTCACGAATCCAAAACCGCCGCGCTGCTCACCAGCTCGCTGCGGCTCGGTGCCATGACGGCCAATGCCACTCCCGCCAAGCTCGCCGCAATCAGCGACTTCGGCTACAACCTCGGCCTCGCCTTCCAGGTGATTGATGACATCCTCGATGTGACCCAAAGCCCCGAGGTGCTCGGCAAAACCGCAGGCAAGGATCAAGCCGTGGAAAAAGCCACCTACCCTGCCATCATCGGCTTGCCCGCCGCCCGCAAGGAAGCCGCGCGACTTACCAAAGCCGCCATGGGTGCCCTCAAGCCCTTCGGGAAAAAAGGCGCACGCCTCGAAGAAATCGCCGCCTATCTTCTCAAGCGCGAGTATTGAATCCATCGCACCATGTTCCTCATCTCCATCGCCGCCCTCAAGCGCAACACCGCCCTGCTTCGTGAAGTCAAGGAGGCCGCCGGATGTCATCTTGTGCTCGCGCTCAAGGGCTTTTCGTGTTGGAAGGCATTCCCTCACATCCGCGAGGACCTCGACGGCTGCTGCGCGTCGGGATCGTGGGAGGCACAATTGGCGAAGGATTATTTCAACAAACACATCATCACCTATTCGCCGGCTTATGATGAGGACGATATCCGGCAGCTTTGTGAATTCACCCATCATCTGGATTTCAACTCGCTTTCGCAGTGGTTCCGTTTCCGTGAAACCATCATGGCGCATCCGCGGTTTGTGAGTGGCGAGCTTCTGTGTGGCCTGCGCATCAATCCGGAATGCTCGACCGGTTCCACTCCGATCTATGATCCGTGCGTCGCAGGTTCTCGCCTCGGCATCACAGCGGAGCAACTGGACGGCGCGGATCTCACTGGATTGTCCGGATTGCATTTCCACACGCTCTGCGAGCAGAACTCGGATGATTTGGAGAAGACCCTTGCAGCGGTCGATGAAAAGTTCGGCCATCTCCTGCGCTCCGATCAGTTCACCTATCTCAACATGGGCGGCGGTCATTGGATCACCAAGCCGTTCTACGATCGCGAGCGCCTGATTCGTCTGGTGAGGGAAACGAAGGAGAGATATCAAATTGATATCTGGCTCGAACCCGGCGAGGCCATCGCCATTCACACCGGCGTGCTCCGCGCCACGGTGATGGATGTCTTCGAATCCGCCGGCCACAAGCTCGCCATTCTCAGCATTTCCGCCACCGCCCACATGCCGGATGTGATGGAAATGCCCTATCGCCCGGATGTTTATCTGGTCGATTCCGTTTCATCCGACGATGCGAAGCCCGCTGTTATCATCGATGGCGAAAACTATCATCTCGCCGGAGACTTATCGAACCATCCGGAATCCCACACCTACCGCCTCGGTGGCCCCACCTGCCTTGCCGGGGATGTGGTGGGCGATTTCAGCTTTCCCCGCCCGCTCGTCGTCGGGGATGTGCTGGTTTTCGATGACATGGCGCATTACACGATGGTCAAAACCACCACTTTCAACGGCGTCAAACATCCGGCCATCGCACTCCAACATGAGGACGGGAGGATCGAGGTCATCCGCGAATTCGCCTATGCCGATTTCCGCGATCGGCTTTCGTGAGCGACGTCCACCCTCAATAGTGCTGCTTGCCCGGCAAGCCCGCATACTCGGCAGCCAGCTCCAGAGACTCCGCCCGGCAGAGTTCCTCGGCGGGGATCATCCGCTCCATGGGAGGAAGCGTCATTTGCCGGAAAAACTCGCTGTCGTCGAAGCCGATTGCCGCTGCGTCCTCGATGCGGAATCCATAATAAATCCGACCGATCCGCGCCCAGTGAATGGCTCCGAGGCACATCGGGCATGGCTGGCCGGTGGTGTGGATTTCACAGCCTTCCAAAGAGAAGGTTCCAAGCCGTGAGCAGGCGTCGCGGATTGCCGTGATTTCGCCATGGGCCGTGGGATCATGGGTTCCGACCACGCGGTTCCATCCCTCGCCCACGATCTCGCCATCCCGCACGATCACGGCTCCAAAAGGCCCGCCATCACCGCCCAGCATGCCTTTGCGGGCAAGTTCGATGGCACGTTTCATGAATGTTTCGCGATCTCCCATGAT
>JALOTR010000688.1 GCA_025457805.1 Akkermansiaceae bacterium
AGAGTATAGGCAATGCCCCCGGTTTCCACCCCGATGACTACGGCTGGAACTTCGATCCATGCGGCATCGTTGCGCGGTGTGTAGATTTCGTCGGCAGCAAGACGGCGGGGTTCTGGAATCTCGCCGCGTCCGATGATTTCCCATGAACGTGCCTCAAGGTGTGGTGTGACGCCGGTGAGCTGGGTGAACGCATGGAATCGAACCCGGTCCCCGGACTGGGGTCGGCTTGGCGGGTTGGCGCGGGCCCCTGCATCGAGCGGCACATAGATGAAACATGCTGCAGAGCCATCATGAATGATCGTATCTCCCCGGGATGGATCCGCATAAATCACGACAGCTTCGATTTGAACGGGCTGATAGGCTCTTGCAGCATCGTCCGAAAGAGCCTGGACCTCCGCGAGAGTGCGCGGTGGCCCTGCGAAGAGACAGGAGGCCAAAGATAGCATCAGGCCGAGAATCGTTAGGCTGGTGGATTTCACAGTGGATGATTTTTCAGCACACTTTTTACTCCAGCCTCACCGGATGATTCCCGGGTTTCTCCGATCAAAGCGCGGATTCATCTTCTGCGCCGCAACAGGCAGAACATGCCAAGGCCGCCGTGGTGGGTGGCAGAAGGTTTCGGAATGAGGGTGAAACCGAGGTTGTCAAAACTTCCACCTCCGAGCGGTTCATCTCCAAAGTTGAATGCCGGAAACAAGATTGTGCCCTTGAACGAGCCGCCATGTGTGAATGCGGCTGTGAGCGTGTGAGTAATGGTTTTGCTTGCCATGTTGCAATCCGGAGTTTGGCGGGCAGTTGAGTTATCTTACGATCTGGAGGCGCCCGAAGATTTGGGTATTGTCGGCTTTGGCTACGCTGACTTCCACCCTTTGAATTCCGCCTCCTTCATCGGTGATGAGAACACCGGGGCCGCTGGCGATGGCGACAGGTGTCCATGTGTTGAGCGTGGTTCCGTATTCGAATGTCTGGGTGGTGACTGTGGCGGCCGTGCGGCGGAAAAAGGTGAAGACGAAGTTGTTTCCGGCGGCATCCAGCGTGGGCAGGATGTTGGGGTTGGAAACAGAAGGGTCGCCGCCTTGGAGGATGTATTCGATGAGGTTGGCGATGCCGTCACCGTCAGGATCCGCTGCGGGGGTGTTGTGTGGGGCAACGATGTTCGGGTAGTTTGTGCCCATCCAAGCAGCGAAGGGATCGGTCACCGGTGGTCCCGATATCACATGGAGCAAGCCTGTGCCGGTGATGAGGGCGGACTTGTGTTCCGCCGTTGATGTGGGGCTTCCCCAGGTTCCTGCTGCCGCCTGCATGCCTTCGAGATAAAGCCGCTGGATGGTATCGGTGTTCTCCACTGCATAGTTGAGTTGGAGGGATGCTCCGGACTCGATGACGACATCGGAAGAGTCGGCGAGGCTGGTGTTCTGTGTGCCGTTTCCGAGGATGAGCGAGCCTTCTCCCACGGTGGTGGTCCCGCTGTAGCTTTGGGATGCAGCGAGTGTCAGCGAACCTGCTCCGCGCTTGGTCAGAGCGCCGGTTTGTCCGGACTCCAGATCGAAGGCGTGAGCAAGGGTCACATGATTGCCATTGGTATCAAAAGTGGCCGTCACGGCATCGCCGATTCTGATTTGTCGGCTGCTGTTCTCAAACGAGATGTCCTGAGTGTTTCCGGATGCCCAGCGCAGGGTTGCATTGCCTTGGATATCTGCCGAATAGCCATCCGGGCCACCACTGCTGCGGCGATTGGTGGGGAGGGAGTCGTTGGCGAACTCGATGATGCCTGCATGAAGAATCATCCCCTGGCTCGTGCTCTTGTTGTTTCCAGCCAGCACGAGGGTTCCATTGCCGGATTTGGAGAAACCTCCCCAACTCACATAGCCGACGCCTGTGATGTCTCCACTGATTTCCAAGGTCGATCCATCGCTCACGTTGATCGGGGTATATCCGCCCGGGCCATTCACTCCCAGACTTGCGGAAATGGTGGAGACCGCATCACCTCCCGCTTGGATGGATGCGCCGGGAGCGAGATAATAGTTTCCCCAAGCCCCGACTGGATTGCCTTCGACGAAATTCTGCGCGGATGCGCCAATGCCAGCAGCGAGGGAGCCGCCATTGAGTGTGATGGCGCTGGAGATGTTTTGGGTGTTTTCTCCATTCGCCGCATCCGTGATCAAGCTCGCGCCGGAATGGACGGTGATTCCGCCGCTCGCAGATAAGAGATTGCGACCCAAGAGTCTGATGGTTCCGCCCTGCACGACGGTGCCGCCGGTGTAGGTGCTGGCCTGGTTGAATGCCAGGGTGCCGCCGCCCACTTTCGTCAGAGCGGAGCCAGCATAGGCGGGGTCATGATAAAATCCGGTGACGGTGAGTGTGTCCGCATCCACACCGATGGTGGTATCTCCATCCAGTGCAAGACCGGGTCCACTGCCACTGTTGCTGAAAGTCATGGTGAGCGAGTTGGTGCCGCTGATGCTGCGAAGCGCGCCCAACCCGCCGACTCCTTGACCCACGATGTGCATGTGTTCATTGAGGCTGATCCCGCCTTGCAGGGCGAGCGTGCCACCGTTGTAAACCTGCGTCATTGTATTGCTGCTCCAACTGCCGGTTCCAAGGGCTCCATTGCTGGTAGCAAGGAGAATTC
>JALOTR010000689.1 GCA_025457805.1 Akkermansiaceae bacterium
CGCAAGTGGAAACGGGCAAGCGGATTGGAGCCCGGCAGACCTTGGATAATCAGCGCGCCTGACCACCGACGAAGGTTTTCCAGACAGAGAAGTCCGCTTCGAGCAGGACCAGATCCGCGTGGAAACCGGGTTCGATTTTCCCGAATCCACTGAGGCCCAGAGACTGCGCCTGGTTCCATGAGGTCGCCTTCACGATCTGGTCCAGCGGCAAACCGGTGATTTCCGCGACATTTCGAACTCCCTCATTGTAAAGCAGTGCGGATCCGGCGAGTGCGCCGCCTTCCTTGAGCACGGCCTTGCCATCCTTCACCAGCACGGCCAGCCCGCCGAGCATCACCTCCCCTTCCCCGATCCAGGAGGCGGCCATGGAATCGGTGATCAGGATCAGGCGATCGATGGAAACCAGTTGGAAAACCAACTTCAGCATGTCCGGGCAGAGGTGGATGGTATCGCAGATGAGTTCCAGCTTGAGGGAATCATCAACCAGGCCCGCGCCGACCACGCCAATTTCGCGGTGATGGACGGGCGTCATCGCATTGCAAAAATGCGTGAGGTGCTTGAGGCCTGCCTGCTTGGCTCCACGGATGCGCTCGGCGGTGGCGGAGGTGTGGGCGGCGGAGCTGGTGATGCCGATTTCCGCGGCCTTGCGGATGACTTCGTCCGCGCCTTCCATGTCCGGCGCGAGCGAGACGATGAGCGCCGGGCTGATGTCGTGGATGCGCTTGAGTTCCTCGAAATTCGGCGGGCGCACGTATTCCGGGTTTTGGGCTCCGGCGTTTTTGCGGTTGATGAATGGGCCTTCCACATGCAGGCCGGGAGTGCGGCAGAATTCCTCATTGGCGCGGTAGGCGGCGCATTTGCCGGCGATGCTTTCCAGCTTGTCCTGCGGCTGGGTGAGCGTGGTGGGCAGCCAGGTGGTCACGCCTTCCTGAAGTTTGCGCCGGGCGATGTGGCGGATGGCTTCCAAGGAGTCATCACAGACATCGTTTCCATCGGCTCCATGGCAATGGATATCAAAGAATCCCGGCATCAGCATGCGGCCATCGGCATCGATGCACAAATCGCTGGCGGGAAGTATTTCCCCGGGCTTGAAAACAGCGGAAATGCGGCCGTTTTCCAAAAGAACGGAACCTGCCGGAATATCAAGATCCGGAGATACAATGCGGGCGTTTGAGATCAGAGTTTTCATAAATCAGAAGCAACAAAAGAGACGCGATGAGTATTTGTCACACGATCCCCGATGACAAGCCGCTTGATTTCTGTTTTTCGTGTGGCCGATGAACGTTGCCGACATCTCCGCCCCGCTGTTTGCCCGTGAGAAACTGACACAGGAATGCATCACGATGAAGGGACGTCTGCGCGGGCTGCTGGATTCATCCGGTCGGGTGGCAGAGGAAATCCATGCCATCCGCAAGTTGGGAAAATCCCTGCGCGGCGGGTTCGCATTGTTCGGACTCGAAAAGGAAGCTGCCTTGGAAATCCAGGCCGTGGGACGGCTTTTATCCGAACCACGCGATGCGGTATCGAGATTCAAAACATGGAACAAGCTGGAGTGGAATGAAGACGCCGCCGTGGCGGTGGCGATTTCCAAACTGCTGGAACAACAAACCCACTCTGCTGCCCGCAGGCCGCCTCCGGAAACGGTCGATTGGTGCCTTTCCCGCGTGGACTCCGCGATCCATAGCCTGGCCACTTTGGATACCGCGGATTTGGAGAAAACCATCGGCAAGGGCCTCGCCAAGCTTGAAAAGCGCGTGTTCAAACGCTGCGAAAAGCTCGACCATCGCAACGAAGAGGATTTCCACGAAGCCCGCAAGTCCGTGAAGGCATGGCTCGGCGCGATCGCATTCCTGCCCGAGGGCAGCATCGAGGTGGATGCCATTTTGCATGAAATGGGCGAGTTGCTGGGAGATGAGAACGACCTCGCGACGCTCGCTATTTGGTTGGAGAACCATGGTTTCACCAAAACCTTCGCGCCAGCCCTGTGGGCGCGCATCAAGTCATCCCGCCGCGCGCTCCAAAAGCGGGTCATCCGGGATGGGCGGAAACTCAAGCGAGTGGTGGCGAATTAGGCCAAACCCCACGTGAGGTGTGTGCGGCGTGATGGAGAATCGCGTGTTTTTCGGATTTTGACGCGTGCCGGGGTTGCGCCCGCGATAATTTCCACTATGGAGGGGGCGTTCCGTTTGTCTGTTCCGCGATTTCCGATAGATCTCCCCACACATCTCACCCCATGTCCGCACGACTTGATTTCCGCAGCCGCCACTTAGGTCCCGTAGGTTTTGAACGTGAGCAGATGCTCCGTGATACCGGTTACTCCACGCTTGGAGCGCTAACCGATGCGGCCGTGCCGGGTGGCATCCGCATGGAGGCTGAGTTGGAACTGCCCGCCGCCCTGCCGGAACACGGAGCTTTGGCGCAGTTGAAATCGACCTTCAGCAAAAACAAGGTGCTCAAGTCATGCATCGGCCAAGGATACCATGGCACCCACACACCCGGTGTCATCCAGCGGAACATTCTGGAAAATCCCGGTTGGTACACTGCCTACACACCCTATCAGGCAGAGATCGCCCAAGGCCGCTTGGAGGCATTGCTGAATTTCCAAACCCTCATCACCGACCTCACGGGTC
>JALOTR010000690.1 GCA_025457805.1 Akkermansiaceae bacterium
ATCGCTGGCAGGCAGAAGCAGGCACCTATCTCACCGACGGATGGGAAATCGACTTCGGCGGTGAGTTTCCCCAAGCCCGGGTGGAAGCGGAAGGCGATGTCCGGTGCCCATTTCTCGGAGCACGCTGGGTTCACGCCGCCATGCTCGGCCTCGAGCGGGGAACCCATGAAATCATCGGCCCTGCGGCAGGTGGCGGCGTGTGTTTCCGCGCCGCTGCGATTTTGAAGAACGAGGAAATCGAAACGCGCTTCCTCCCCGAACTGCCGGTGATCCATCACGAAACCCACTGGCAAGAAGCCCTCCAAAGCCCCTTGGGGCCATCGCTCAAACGGGCTTGGGAAGAAGAGGGTTGAAGCTGGAGCCGGCTAACGGACTCGAACCGTTGACCTGCTGATTACAAATCAGCTGCTCTACCAACTGAGCTAAGCCGGCTTACAAATGACCTTTGGGATGGGTCGGGAATTTCCTGCGAAAGAAACCGGAGTTCGTTTTCCGTCGGAGGCGGGCGAGTGGTATCAGGTGCCTTCGGGGCTTCAAGGGCAAAATCACCTGCGCGTTGGATTTACGGACAATGGTTCACTGGATGTCCGGACTTGCATCCCGTTTCGAATGGCTCAGGTTCATGGCCGATGGAGCGAAAGCCCAAGCGACCCATGAAAATTCTCTACCTCCTGGCCTTGGCCCAGTTGGTGGGAGGTCCCTTGGTCCTGTTGCAAGTATCGCTTTTCTGCAAACTCACGCTCACCCAGTCACCTGAAAGCGGCTGGGCGGACGCGGCCCGGATGGCCTTGGAGTCGAATGAATTCAAGGCGGCACTTCAGATCGAGCCGATGTGCGATGGGAAAAATGGAAAATCCGATCCCATCCCACAGGATCCATCCAAGACGGAGAAACCCAAGTCTCCCCTGATCGCATGGGCGGACGCAGCGCTGCGGCATTCACAGATTGGACTGCCCTGCCTGACAGGGGTTCACGTCGATTCATGGACGCCAACCTGGCCTCACGCCCCGCCGGGACCGCCGCCGCGAGTGGGATGAAATGAAATTGGCCGGCCTGTTGCCGGTGCTGACTGACAAGGCGGTTCATGCCTTGTTTCGAATTTTGCTCGGACATTGCTCCGATTCCCCATCATTTCATTCCATTTTTCTCCATGAAACCAAAACATCTTTCCCCGCTGCTCATCACATATCTAACAATTTCCGCCACCGCGCAGGAAACCACCAGCTCCCCCGCCCCAGCCACCCGCGAATTGGAGGCACTCATTGTTACCGGCAAGGCAGAAAGCCTCATCGGCGAGGCACCGAGCGCATCCAAAGGCCAGGCCAATTCCGAAGAACTCATGGAACGCCCTTACTTGCGACGCGGCGAAATCCTCGAAGTGGTTCCCGGCGTGGTCATCACCCAGCACTCGGGCGATGGCAAGGCGAACCAATACTTCGTCCGCGGCTTCAATCTGGATCACGGCACGGATTTCTCCGTTTCGATGGACGGCCAGCCCGTGAATTTCGTGACCCACGCCCATGGTCAGGGTTATGCCGACCTCAGCCCCATCATTCCCGAGATGGTGGAAACGCTCGATTACTGGAAAGGCCCGTTTTATGGCCAACTCGGCGATCTCAGCACGGCGGGTGCCGCGAAGTTCCGCTTCTTTGACATGCTTCCCCAAGGCATCGCCGCAGTCGGAATCGGCGAGGACAATTTCTATCGTGGCTTGATTGCGGACACGATCGATTTGTCCGCGCCGACACCCGGATCGAAGTCGATCAGTCCTTCCACCGACAGGTCCGGGCTCACTTATGCGCTGGAATACAATTATTATGATGGTCCATGGATCCGGGAAGGAAACTCCCAACGCATCAATGGCTTTCTTAAGTATTTCAAACAGTCCGGCAATGATACATTCAGCCTCACCGCGATGGGTTATGATGGCGATTGGGATTCCACCGATCAGATTCCCAAACGCCTCATCGACAGCGGTGGCATCGACCGCTTTGGCAACATCGACAACAGCGTGCGTGGCGAGTCCAGCCGCTACAGCCTGATGGGTGCATGGGATCGGGATTTGTCCGATTGCAAGCTGCATGCGGACTTCTATGTGGGAAAATATGAACTCGATCTGTTTTCCAACTTCACCTACTTCCTCAACGATCCCGTCAATGGCGATCAATTCGAACAACAGGACGGCCGCTGGTTTTTCGGTGGCGAAGTGCGGCGAGAGTGGGACTTCGGGGAGAAAGACAAACTCACGATCGGATTCCAAACCCGCCATGACATCATCGATGGCATCGGCCTCTACAACACCACCAATACCATCCGCAACAGCGCGGTGCGGGTGGATGATGTGTTTGAGAGCACGGCCGGAGTCTATGCCACTGCGAACTGGCAGGTGAACGATTGGTTCCGTGTTCAGCCAGGTCTGCGGGCGGATGCCTTCTACTTCGATGTGGAGAGCGACAATCCCGCCAACTCCGGCGATGAAACGGATGCGATTGTTTCTCCCAAGCTCAGCCTGATCTTCGGGCCTTGGGCGGATACCGAATTCTATGCCAATGCCGGTATGGGTTTCCACAGCAATGACGCCCGCGGCACCACCATCAGCATCGATCCAGTCACCGGCCTGCCCGCCGGACCCATTGGTGGAGACTTATGGATTTGAACTTGGAGTGCGCAATGAAAGCCTGACGGATGTGGTGAGCACGCTGGCCTTGTTTTATCTGCACAGCGATTCCGAGTTGTTATATGTGGGCGATGCCGGAACCTCGGAACCCGGCCCGGCGACCGAGCGCTTTGGAGTTGAGTG
>JALOTR010000691.1 GCA_025457805.1 Akkermansiaceae bacterium
AACGGACGCACTGCGCATGGACGTAGGCGCCGCGCTCGACGACCCGGCCGCCCTGAAGTCACTGATCCGCTCCGAGCCGATCCAAGCGTGGACCGGCGAGGGTGCCATTCCAGGTCTGTTGCCGTTCGCGTTCGACGGACAACGACTGAGGCTCGCGCTCCAGGTACCCGACGGCACTCGCGAGAGCCTTCAGCGTATGGCCCGAGAGATCGCCGACTGGCGGCTCGCCGAGTATCTGTCGAATGCGAGACGCATCAATGCCGATGCGAGCTTCACGATGAAGGTCTCCCACACGGGCGGCAAGCCGATCCTGTTCCTGCCCGACCGAGCAAAGTCATCCGAGATCCCCGAGGGCTGGACCGATATTGAGATCGACGGCACGCCGCACCGCGCGAACTTCGTGAAGATTGCGGTCAACGCGGTCCGGCCAGAAGGCAGCGACGACAACATGCTGCCGAAGATCCTTCGGAATGGGTTGATCGATCGCCGAACTCATGGTGTGCAGTTTATCACTTGGAACCTGAAGGACAAGGGTGGATTCCTGCCCGGGCCGGGACCCGCTCCGGAGGAAACTTCGTTCCCGATCTTCATCGTCTCCAGACTGGCGCCAATCAAGCGATCGAACTCGTGACGTGCCTGCTGGGACTCTCAAAGCGGACTCTTCAGCCGGCCCTGAGGAGGGGCGACCTTATTGTCGCCCATTTCAGCCTATCCTGATGCGCTGGGCGACGGGGATGTATTGGTTGAGCCAGGCGAGGAAGAAGAAAACCCTGAGCCGCCAGCGGATGGCGAGAGTGAGGTCGGTGCGGCCGGCGAGCACGGAGTTGATGGCGCAGACCATGCGGTATTTGTTCACCGGTTGGAAGAAGATCTGGGCGAAGTGGAGTTTATAGAAATTCTCGATAAACTCCCAGTAGATGCCCACATTTTTCCAAGTGCGTTTTTCATAAGAACGCATAGCGGGAGTCATCGCCTGATTCTTTTGCAACGCCTCATTCACCACTCGCGCGCCTTCGCGGCCGCTGCTCATGGCGAGCATCACACCGCTGGAAAAAATCGGATCAATGAAACCCGAGGCATCTCCCACACGGACGACGCGGGGTGATACGAGCGCCTGGTTTTTATAGGAAAAATCCACCGCCACCTGCATCGGCATGGTGGACCGCGCGTTGTTAAAACGATCGGCCACGGCCTTTGAGGTTTTCACGGCATCGTGAAAGACTTCATCCGGTTTCCTTGCAAGTGACTGGAAGTCCTCCTTGTCCATCACCAAGCCCACACTGGTGCGCTGGTCATCGAGCGGGATGAGCCAGAACCATGAATTCTCGCGACGGACGATGATGATATCTCCTTTTTCCCCATCCTGCGGCATGTCCACGGCGGTGAAGTGATTGTAGATGGCGATCTTCTTGTGACCGGAATAATAATCGCGCAACGATGCATGATTGGCTGTTAGATTTCCAAGCCCGCTGGCATCCATCAAGAAGGAAGCGCGTTCGGTTGTCTCCTCGCCCGCCGCATTCCGATAACTGACGCTGACACCCGCATCCTCCACGACATGGCGCTGCACGGTGCATTCCTCGCGGACTTCCGCGCCAGCTTCCCGCGAGTGATCGAGCAGGATCTTGTCGAAGGTGGCGCGCTCGACTTGGATCGACTCCGGATAATCGGTGAAGCTGCCTTTGGAAAAATCCAGCCGGTTGTGCCGCGAGCCATCGCCCATCCAGAATTGCGCACCGCGTTTCACCATGAAGCCTGCGGTGGAGACTTTTTCCCATACGCCGAGTTCTTCAAAGATCCGCCGGTTGTAGGGCAGCAGGGACTCGCCGATGTGGAAGCGCGGAAATTTCGATTTCTCCAAAACCAAAACCCGCTTGCCAGACTTGGCCAACATCGTCGCCGCCGTGGAGCCCGCCGGTCCGCCACCGATGACGATGACATCCCAAACAGGTGGACTCGATGGCACGGCGGACATGATGTGTGGAATTTGAAACAAACCGCCGCTTCGTGCAATCCTTGGATTCGGGTGAAGCAAGGTTGCAATCGCCGCGCCAGCTTCCATACTGCCTTGCGATGCCAATTGCCTTCCATGACCTCCGGGACGACTACGATGTGATCGTGGTGGGAGGCGCGCTTTCGGGATCCGCGACGGCGACCTTGCTGATGCGGCGCAATCCCGGCATCCGCATTCTCATTGTGGAAAAGGCGGCGCAGCTCGGCCGCCGTGTGGGCGAGGCCACGGTGGAGGTGAGCGGTTATTTCCTCGGCCGCGTGCTGGGGCTCACGCAGTATCTCAACGAGGCGCACATCTCAAAACAGGGGCTGCGTTTCTGGTTTGCCAACGACAAGGTGGGAGCTATCGATGAGGCGTCGGAAATCGGCCCGCGCTATCTTGCCAGGCTGCCGTCGTACCAGGTGGATCGTGCGGCTCTTGACGAAGAGGTGCTTCGCCGTGCGGAGCATGTCGGCGTCTCGGTGCTGAGGCCTGCCACGGTTTCCAACATCCGGCTTTCACCCGGCGGGCAGCAACAGCTCGACGTCAAACAAGGCGAAGAAACCCGCACGCTTTCCACAAGATGGGTGGTGGATGCCTCGGGTCTTGCCGCGCTGCTGGCGCGCAAGGAA
>JALOTR010000692.1 GCA_025457805.1 Akkermansiaceae bacterium
ATCACCAACTCCCTCGTCGCTCGTGAAGGCTCGTGGGACACCATGGACGGCGTTTTGAAGGATGCCTCCGGAGCCTTGCCACCCGGGATGAAGTATTTTTCGAGGATGCGGTTGGCGATGTCCGGATAAGGAAATGCTGCCAAGGCTCGCCGCAGGTGGCCGCCGATGTCGCCCAACTGAAGCTGTCGCGTGATGACCACGTCCATGGCCGTGCCGGAAACCACTCCGAGCTGCCCCTCGCGCGCCACGGCGTTCGCAAGTCGCCAGCCGGACACGCCCACCCCCATGCCTCCCTGGATGATGGGCGGCAGATCGGCCGCAGCAGTGGCACAAGATGGGTTGGAGTCCGTTGTCATTCGGGGTATGTTGGGAATCCTGATCTTCCAGCCAACTTCAAAGCAGGCTGTGCGCAGGAAATCGCCGGATAGGCTTTGTGGCAATTTTCCTCTTGTTCTTGGATGCTGTCATACGGTTCGCGACTCCGCAAATCTTACTATTTTGATCCGTCCCCATCCCTCAAAACCATGGAAAAATCCGGCCTTTTCCCGTGCCCGCCGCCTGCAGCCCTTGATTTTCCGAAGACTTCTCCGATTGGAAAAATTCTTCGCCTAGAGCCGCCTTGGTTTGAGCTCTATCCGACATTTTACGCTTGGTCGGAACCATGGGTGGTATGATAATAAAAGCGCTTCATACCACATCTAGTGGTTGTCTCACTTCTCCGAAATAAAACCTCCATCGCTCGCCCCATCGGCCATGAACTCCACCGCCACCACCCTCGAATCCCCCACCCGTCGCACGGCATCCGCCGTTTCCACCCACCCGGGCCTCGCCTTCGAGCCCCGTTTCGCCACTCCAGGAAAGTCCCCTTTCGATCAGATCGAGTGGGATCTTCGCACCGCTGAAATCACTGACGACAGCGGCAAGGCAATGTTCCGTCAGGAGAACGTCGAGGTCCCCAAGGCCTGGAGCGAACTCGCCACCAAGATCGCCGTTTCCAAGTATTTTTACGGCGATGCCAGCGTCGGCAACGACCCGCGGCGAGGTGGCCGCGAGCAATCGATCCGGCAACTCATCCACCGCGTCACCCGCACCATCACGGACTGGGGCCGCGAGGATGGATACTTTGCGGATGAGGCGAGTGCGGAGAATTTCTATCAGGACCTTACCTGGCTCTGCCTCCACCAATACGGTGCCTTCAATTCGCCGGTCTGGTTCAATGTGGGCCTCTATCATCAATACGGCATCGGCAAAGGCGGCAGCGAGGGCAGTTGGCATTGGGATGAGGAAGCGGGAAAAGCACGCCGCGCTTCCAGTCAGTATATCTATCCGCAGGCGAGCGCTTGTTTCATCCAAGGTGTGCGCGACAACATGGAGGACATCATGCGTCTTGCCACTTCCGAAGCCATGCTCTTCAAGTATGGCTCCGGCACCGGCTCGGATCTCTCCACCCTTCGTTCTTCCCGGGAAAAACTCTCCGGCGGCGGCCGCCCTTCCGGTCCCATGTCCTTCCTGCGCATCTACGATCAGGTGGCAAATGCCGTGAAATCCGGGGGAAAAACCCGCCGCGCCGCCAAGATGAACACACTCAAGGATTGGCACCCCGACATCGAGGATTTCATCGAAGCCAAGACCATCGAGGAGAAAAAAGCTTGGGCCCTCATCGAGCAGGGATATGATGGAAGTTATAACGGCGATGCCTATGGCTCGGTGATGTTTCAAAACGAAAATCTATCAGTTAGGGCAAGCGATGCCTTCATGAAGGCTGCCGTGGAAAACAGTGAGTGGTGGACGCGCCGCGTGACCGATGGCGAACCCTGCGAAAAGAAAAACGCCCGCGAACTGCTGCGGAAAATCGCGCTCGGCACCTGGACCTGCGGCGATCCCGGGATGCAGTTTGATTCCACCATCCACACCTGGCATACCTGCAAAGGCAGCGGACGCCAAAACTCCACCAACCCCTGCTCCGAGTATCTGTTCCTCAACGATACCGCCTGCAATCTCGCCTCGCTCAATCTCGTGCGCTTCCAGCAGGCGGATGGCTCGTTTGATGTCGATCGTTTCAAGTCCGCAGTCCGGCTTTTCATCGTGGCTCAGGAAATTCTTGTGGACCGCGCCAGTTATCCTACCCAGCCCATTGCGGAGAACTCCCATGCTTTCCGCACGCTCGGCCTGGGTTATGCCAATCTCGGCGCCCTCATCATGAGTCGTGGTCTGGGTTATGATAGCGATGAAGGCCGCAGTTATGCCGGTGCCATCACCGCGCTCATGACCGGCCATGCCTATGAAGTCAGCAGCGAACTCGCCGCCGCCAAAGGCCCATTCCCTTCCTATCGCGATGCCCGCTACGGCGATGTCACCGAAACGCCGGAAGCCTCGAACGAGGCATCCATGCTCGAAGTGATCGAGCGCCACCGGAACTGTGCTGCCAAAATCGAAGGCAAGGGCGATTGCGCACCCATCGTGCAGGCCGCCCGCAAAGCGTGGGATGCGGCTTTGGAAAAGGGACGGAGTGATGGGTATCGGAATGCTCAGGTTTCCGTGCTCGCCCCTACCGGCACGATCGGGTTCCTGATGGATTGTGATACCACCGGCATCGAGCCGGACATTGCTCTGGTAAAATATAA